>WLOB01000062.1 GCA_009699505.1 Actinomycetota bacterium
CTCCTTGTCGGCCTTGCGGTCGCCGCAGACGAGCGTGTCCTGGTCCAGCGAGGCGTCGAGGTCCTCGAGGGACGCGCCCGAGATCGTGTGCAGGGCCGAGACGACGCGGACGCCCTTGGGGACGAGCGACTGGGTCTGCTGGGCGGCGGAGCCCTGCCAGACGCCGATCAGCTGGGTCGGCTTGCCGCCGACGGCGGGGGCGAGCGGCACGGTCGCATCCAGGACGATCTGGTCCTCGCGCAGCGCCTCGGCCACGCTCTTGACGGTCGTCGCGGAGGACGCGAACGGGACGGCGAGGACGACGATCCGGGCGGCGGCCGCGGCGGCGGCCGCGTTCTCGGCGCCGGTGACGTCCGCGCCGGGGACGACCTGCAGGGCGCGCTCCGCGGCCTCCTCGGCCCGGTCGGCGGCACGGGAGCCGATCACGATCGGCACGCCCGCCTTGGCCAGGCGCACGGCGAGGCCGAAGCCCAGCTGGCCCGTCCCGCCCAGGATCGCCACGGTGTCGCTGCTCATCTCGTCCTCCACGTCGGTTCGGTCCGGGGAGCGCCCCGGCGGCCGGCGGCGTCCCCTCGCGTCCGGGCGCGCGGCCCGGAGCAGGGGGATCGTAGTCCTGCCGATCCGGCACGGAGCTCCCGTGGTCCCGGCGACCCGACACTCCGCGGGTCCCGCGACCCCGGGGGTCCGGCGACGTGCGGGGCGCGCCGGACGAGGGGGGCCGGCGCCCCGGGCGCTGCGGGACGCGGGACGCGGGACGGGGCGGGTGCGCGTCGGCCCTCGCGTCGCGCGATGCGGCGGTGCGCGTCGGCCCTCGCGTCGCGAGATGCGGCGGTGCGCGTCGGCCCTCGCGTCGCGAGATGCGGCGGTGCGCGTCGGCCCTCGCGTCGCGAGATGCGGCGGTGCGCGTCGGCCCCCGCGTCGGAATGCGACACCACGTCCGATCGCGGAACGGCGAGACTGCGCGCATGGCGAAGCGGAAGAACGACGCGGCGGTGCTGGCGGGGGAGCGGCAGGCGGGGCGGTGGGCCGCGGCCGCCGGCCTCGGCAGCCTGGTGGCGACCGTCGCCTCGGTCGTCGTCGGCAACGCCGCGTCGGCGGGCACCGGGCTCTCGGCCGGCCCGACGGGCTCCGGTGGCGAGGACGACGACCGGCTGCGGGCGCTGGTCGACTTCCACGAGCACGTGGGCCTGATGGCGGCGTCGACCGCGCTGCGGGCGCTCAGCCTGCTGCTGATGGTCGTCGTCGGCCTCTACGTGATCCGCCTCGTGCGCACCCGCGACGCCCGACAGGTGCAGCCGTGGCTGCCCGCGCTGACCTGGGCGGCGCCGATCGTGCTCTGCGCGATGCTCGCCGTCGGCTTCGTCGCCTCGGCCGACGTCGCGAGCACGCTGACGGGCGACGGGGCGGCGACGGCCGAGCGCGCGAAGCAGCTCGTCGACGACTCGGTCGGCCTCGCGGTCGCCGACGTCGGCGGGGTCCTCCTGCGGGTGCCGATGGCGTTCTGGGTCGCCTTCCTGGCGATCGCCGCGATGCGCGTCGGGCTGCTCACGCGGTTCCTCGGCTACTGGGGCGTCGCCGCCGGGGTCTGCCTCGTCCTGCTCGCCGGCAGCGGCGACGCGCTCCTCGTCGGCTGGATCGGCAGCGTCGGGGTGCTGGCCTCGGGCTACTGGCCCGGCGGCCGGCCGGCCGCGTGGGACAGCACGCGGCCCGAGCCGATCGAGGCGATCTGACCCGGGCGGCGCCGTCGCCGCCGCCCTCCACCGCGTCTCGGCGCGACCGACGCGACCGACGAGGTCGCCGGCGGCTCGACCGCCGCGCTCGACCGCGGCCATGTCTCGGCTGCGGAACGTCGATCTCGTGACGACGTGACCGACGAGGTCGACGACCCGCACGTCTCGGGTGCAGAACGTCGACCCCGTGACGACGTGACCGCCGAGATCGACGGCGGCTCGACCGCGACCACGCCTCGGGTGCGGAACGTCGATCTCGTGACGGCGCGACCGCCGAGGTCGACGGCCCGCACGCCTCAGGTGCAGAACGTCGACCTCGTGACGACGCGACCGCCGAGGTCGACGAGGGGCACGCCGCGGACGCGAGGGGCGGCCACCGAGCGGCGGCGCCCCGGCACCGAGGCGCCCCCGCCCCGCCCCTACGCCGCCGCGCCGCCCGCGTCCGGCCGCACGGCACGGAAGCGCCGCAGCCGCAGCGAGTTGCTGACGACGAAGGCGCTCGAGAGGGCCATCGCCGCGCCCGCGAACAGGGGGTTGAGGAAGCCGAGCATCGCCACCGGGATCAGGACGACGTTGTAGGCGAACGCCCAGAACAGGTTGACCTGGATCGTCCGCAGCGTGCGTCGGGCGAGCCGGATCGCGTCCGCGGCGGCCCGCAGGTCGCCCGAGACGAGCGTCAGGTCCGAGGCCTCGATCGCCACGTCGGTGCCCGTGCCGATCGCGAGGCCCAGGTCCGCGAGGGCGAGGGCGGGGGCGTCGTTCACGCCGTCGCCGACCATCGCGACGACGCGGCCCTGGGCCTGCAGGCGCCGCACGACGTCGGCCTTGCCGGCCGGCAGGACGTCGCCCAGCACCTCGTCGATGCCGACCTCCCGGGCGACGGCCCGCGCCGTCGTCACGTGGTCGCCCGTGAGGAGGACGGGTCGCAGCCCGAGGGCCTTCAGCCGCTCCACCGCCTCGCGGCTCGTCGGCTTGACCGCGTCCGCGACGACGAGGACGGCGCGCGCCCGGCCGTCCCAGCCGGCCACCACCGCGGTGCGCCCGAGGGCTCGGGCCGCGTCCAGGGCCTCGTCGAGCGCGGGGGACGTGGCCAGTCCGTGGTCGGCCAGGAGTCCGGGCCGTCCGACGACGACGTCGCGGCCGTCGACCGTGCCCTCGACGCCGAGCCCGTCGTGCGAGCGGAAGCCCACAACGCCGGGCAGCGTGCCCGTCCGCTCCCGGGCGCCCGTGGCGACGGCCCGCGCGATCGGGTGCTCCGACGCGTCCTCGAGCGCCCCGGCGAGGCGCAGCGCCTCGTCCTCGTCCGCCCCGTCGACGACGACCTCGAAGAGCGTCATGCGCCCCGTCGTCACCGTGCCGGTCTTGTCGAGCACGACCGTGTCGACGCGGCGGGTGGACTCGAGCACCTCGGGCCCCTTGATGAGGATGCCCATCTGGGCGCCGCGGCCGGTGCCCACGAGCAGGGCCGTCGGCGTGGCGAGCCCAAGCGCGCAGGGGCAGGCGATGATCAGGGTGGCGACCGCGGTCGAGAACGCGAACGTCGCGCCGGAGTCGTCGCCGAGCCAGAAGCCGAGCGTCGCGACCGCGAGCACGATGACGATCGGGACGAAGACGCCCGACACGCGGTCCGCGAGCCGCTGCACGGTGGCCTTGCCGGTCTGGGCCTCCTCGACGAGGCGGCCGATCTGCGCCAGGGCGGTGTCGGCGCCGACCCGGGTGGCCCGCACGACGAGGCGCCCGCCGGCGTTCATCGCGGCCCCGGCGACGGGATCGCCGGGACGCTTCTCCACCGGGACGGACTCCCCGGTCAGGAGCGACTGGTCGACCGCCGAGACGCCCTCCTCGACGACGCCGTCCGTCGCGACCTTCTCGCCCGGCCGGACCACGAAGCGGTCGCCCGGGACGAGCTGCTCGATCGGGATCCGGCGCTCCGTGCCGTCGTCGCCGAGGACCGCGACGTCCTTCGCGCCGAGCTCCAGCAGCGCGCTGAGCGCGGCCCCGGCACGGCGCTTGGCCCGCGCCTCGAAGTACCGCCCCGCGAGGATCAGCGTCGTCACGACGCCCGCCGTCTCGAGGTAGACGTGCGAGCTCGACGCGCCGCGGTCCAGGACGAGCTCCAGCGGCATCTTCATGCCGGGCTGCCCGGCGTCCAGCAGGAACAGCGCGACGACGCTCCAGCCCCACGCCGCCAGGGTGCCGACGGAGATCAGCGTGTCCATGGACGCGGCGCCGTGACGCAGCCCCTGCCAGGCCGCCCGGTGGAACGGCCAGCCGGCCCAGAGCACGACGGGGGTCGCGAGCTGGAGCGCGAGCCACTGCCAGTGCTCGAACTGCAGCGCCGGGACCATGGAGATCAGGAGGAGCGGCACCGACAGGACCGCGGCGCCCGTGAGGCGCAGCCGCAGGTCGCGGAGGTGCGCGTCGCGCGGGTCCGTCCCGGCGTCGTCCGCGGAGGGCGCGGCCTGGGGGAGGCGCGCGCCGTAGCCCGCCGCCTCGACCGCCCCGACGAGGTCGTCCGTGCCGACGGTGGCCCGGTCGAAGGTGACGGTCGCCTTCTCCGTCGCGTAGTTCACCGTGGCCTGCACGCCGTCGAGCTTGTTCAGCTTCCGCTCGATCCGGTTGGCGCAGGCGGCGCAGGTCATGCCGGTCAGGCCGAGCTCGAGCCGCTCGTCCCGGGTGTCGTGCGCCGTGCTCATCGCGGGGCCTCCCCGGGATGGTCGCCCGGCGCGCCGGGCGGGTGGCCGACGTCCTGCGTCGCGGCGGGGTGCGGTCCGCCGCGGGGGGCGTCGTCCGTGGGGTCGATCGCGCGCCCGGCCAGGACCGACGCGCCGAAGGCGACGGCGAGCAGGACGGCGAAGGCGACGAGCCTCGTCGGGGCGTTCACGGGGTGCGGGGGGCGGTCGGCATGGGTGCTCCTTCGGTGCATCGTACCCCTGAGGGGTATCCGTCCGTCGACGGTAGCATACCCCCCGGGGGTACCAGCGCACCGGGGTGTGGCCGGCGTCGTCCGCTGACAGGGGCGTCGGGCCGCGCCCGCGTGACCCGCTGCTCGCCGTCCGCGCCGGCCCCCGGAGCTCGACGGCCGACGCCCGGCTCCTGCGTCCGCCGCTCGTCGCTCGTCGGCCGTCGCCGCTCGTCCGCCGTCGCCGCTCGCTCGCCGTCGCCGCTCGTCCGCCGTCGCCGTTCGCTCGCCGTCGCCGCTCGCCCGCCGTCGCCGCTCGCTCGCCGCTCGCCGCCCGATCGCCGCGAACCGTCCACGGCCCGGGCGTGGACCGATTCCGCCCTGCCGGGGGCGGCGTCCGGGCGGGCCGCCGACCGGGGGTCGCCCGCCCGCGGTCCCGCGTCGACCGGCGGTGCCCGACGGGCGTCCCCACCTGACAGGTCGTCCGCCGAGCCACCCGGACGGGGGGAAGGGACGACCGGTCTACGCCTTTCGGGGGAGGGCAACGACCCTTGCGGGTGGTTGCCCTGTGTGACCGCCATCCCGTACGGTGCCCCGAGAGCATGGCCCGCAGCGGTCCCGTCCCCGCCGGAGGATCCCGGCGGAGGGCGGAGAACCGGTGGGGTCGGAGCGACGTGTCCGTCATCATGCTCCGCCCGTCGACCGACGTCCGGTCGACCCGCGGGGCCGGACGACGAGTCACGCACCAGGAAGCCTTGGAGAGCAACACGTGAGCCGCAAGACGAAGATCGCAGTGGGCCTGTCGACCGCGGGGGTGGTCGCGGCCGGGTTCGGCGCGGCGGGCTCCGCGTCAGCCGAGTCGCGGACCCTCACGGTCACCCTCGCCGGCGGCACGGTGCTGCAGGTCAACGTCGACGTGCCCCCGGGCACGCCGATCGACCAGATCCCCCTACCGGACCTCGGCGGTCTCGTCGTCCGCGTGACGGGCCCCGGCCCCGCGACGACCCCCGCGCCCACCACGCCCGCCGCCCCCGCCCCGTCGACGACGACGGCGGCCCCCGCGCCGCCCGCCACGACGGAGGCCGCACCGGCCACGCCGGCGGAGGCCAAGAAGCAGAAGAAGCAGCGCAGGAAGGTCGAGAAGGCCGAGGGCTGGGCCACCGGCGAGACCGGGGACGAGCAGCGCCCGGCGAAGAAGAAGAAGCGCGACGCGACCCGCGCGAACTCCGCCACGGCCGCGTCCGAGGCGTCCGGCGGCGCGGCCACGGGCCCCGACGGGACCACGATGCGCGACGCCGGTGGCGCGCCGACGCCCGCGGACCCGACGTTCTCCGAGGCGATCCCCGGGGCCGCGCCCCGTGGCGTCCCGAACTTCTTCATCGACAAGTTCCGGATCCCGCCGTTCCTCCTGCCGATCTACCAGGCCGCCGGCGCGCAGTACGGGGTGCCGTGGGAGATCCTCGCCGCGATCAACGAGATCGAGACGGACTACGGGCGCAACCTGAACGTCTCCTCCGCCGGCGCGCAGGGCTGGATGCAGTTCATGCCCGCCACCTGGAAGGGCTACGGCGTCGACGCCAACGGCGACAAGCAGGCCGATCCGTACAACCCGGTCGACGCGATCTTCGCCGCCGCCCGGTACCTGCGGGCCGCCGGTGCGGAGAAGAACATCAAGAAGGCGATCTTCGCCTACAACCACGCGAACTGGTACGTCGACTCGGTCCTCCTGCGCGCCCGCCTCATCGGCGGCCTGCCGCCGGACCTCGTCGGCTCGCTGACCGGTCTGACGCAGGGCGTCTTCCCCGTGTCCGCCAAGGCGCGGTACGCCGGCGACGACACCGCGAAGAAGCTCACGGCCCGCGGGAAGAAGAAGGGCAACCAGGCGCGGGTCGTCAACTCGTCGGCGCGCCGCCACACGAACATCTTCTCCCGCCCCGGCGCGGCGGCCGTCGCCGTCCAGGACGGCCGGATCGTCAAGGTCGGGAGGAACCCGCGCCTGGGCCGCTTCGTGCAGCTGCGCGACGTGTACGGCAACACGTACACGTACGGCAACCTGAAGACGGTCGCGGAGTTCTACCCCGTGCCGAAGAAGGGCGCGATGAAGGCGGCCGAGAAGGCCGAGGCGCGTCGCCTCGAGCGGCTCGCCAAGGCGAAGGACCCGGTGCCGGACGCCCCGGCCTCCGCCGGCCGACAGGCCGCGCCGGAGAAGCTCGTCGCGGACGCCGCGGGCGGCCTGGCCGACACCGCCACGTCCGGGATCGACGAGACGACGGGCCGCATCAACGGCGCGACCGAGCCGCTCTTCGCCAACCCCGCCCGGAAGATGGCGCGCAAGAACGGTGGCGCCGAGCAGCTCGCCGACCAGGAGCTCGAGGACGGCACCTCGAAGGTCTCCCTGAACGGCTGGGACAAGGAGGACGTCGACCTCAAGCGCCTGAAGAAGGGCTCGAAGGTCATGGCCGGCACCGTGATCGGTCGCCTCGGCCGCACGAAGCCGACCTCGACGCCGCACCTGCAGTTCGAGGTCCACCCGGCCGGGAAGGGCTCGCCGCGGGTCGACCCCAAGCCGATCCTCGACGGCTGGAAGCTCCTGGAGTCCACCGCGGTCTACCGGGCCAAGGGCGCGAACCCGCTGTTCGGCGACGGCGTGGCGACGGCCGGCCAGGTGCTCCTGATGAGCAAGGAGCAGCTGCAGACGCGGGTGCTGCAGAACCGCAACCTCGGGATCTACGAGGAGGGTCGCCGCGACATCGCCGCCGGCGCCATCGACCGCCGCGTGCTGGCGCTCATGGAGTACCTGACCGCGTCGGGCCTGCGGATGACGATCTCGTCGCTGCGCTCGGGCCACAGCCGCCTGTCGAAGTCCGGCAACGTGTCGGAGCACTCCACGGGCAACGCGCTGGACATCGCGTCGGTCAACGGCATCGTCATCAACCGCGGCGAGCAGGGCCCCGGCTCCATCGTCGACTCGACGATCCGCCAGATCCTGCAGCTGCAGGGCGCGATGGAGCCGCACCAGATCATCTCGCTCATGACGCCGAAGGACTTCGGCGGCGCCGCCAACGTGCTGCCGATGCAGGACCACGACGACCACATCCACGTCGGGTTCCGGCCGCAGGTCGGCCAGGGCGAGGTGCTGGGCAAGCAGGTCGCGCAGCTCCTCGAGCCCGGCCAGTGGATCAAGCTGATCGACCGCATCGGCGAGATCGCCAACCCCGAGGTGCCCACGGGCGTCTCGAAGGACGCGATCAAGACCGGCAAGGACGACTGAGTGCCGCGACGCCTCCCGTGCCCCCGGGCCGGGGCACGGAGGCGGCGGACCGTGCGAGGATCACACTGATGGCCTCCTCGCTCGATCACGACGACACCGCGGCCCGGTCCCCGTCGGGCGCCGGCGGCGGACTCTCGGGTCGCGGGATCCGGGTCCAGGCCG
Organism: Actinomycetota bacterium; assembly: GCA_009699505.1. Lineage (GTDB taxonomy): Bacteria > Actinomycetota > Thermoleophilia > Solirubrobacterales > Solirubrobacteraceae > Patulibacter. The sequence goes on from WLOB01000062.1 coordinate 8,066, forward strand.
GCGGCGCGACGCTCGTGCGCAGCGTCGACATCGACGTCCGGCCGGGCGAGCTGTGCGCCATCATCGGCGCCTCGGGTGCCGGCAAGTCGACGCTCCTGCGGGTGCTGGCCGGCGTCAACGCGCCGAGCGCCGGCACCGTCACGGTCGACGGCGAGCCGATCGACTACGCCACGGACGCCGTCGGCTACGTGCCCACGGGCGACCTCGTCCACCCCCAGCTCACGGTCCGCGAGGCGCTGCGCTACGCCGCCGCCCTGCGCGCCTACGACGTCGCCGAGGCCACGCGCGAGGCGCGCGTCGAGGCGGTCCTCGACGAGCTGCACATGATGCACCGGGGCGACGCGCAGGTGCGGTCGCTCTCCGACGGCGAGCGCCGCCGCGTCGCCGTCGGCACGGAGCTCGTCGGCGACCCGTCGGTCGTGGTGCTCGACGAGCCGACCTCGGGCCTCGACCCCGGCCTCGAGCGCCGGCTGATGGTGCTCCTGCGCGAGCTCGCCGACCGCGGGCGCGCGGTGCTCGTCACGACCCCCGCGACCGGCAGCCTGCGGCTCGTCGACCGCATCGTCGTCATGGCCTCGGGCGGGCGGATCGCGTTCGTCGGCACGCACGACGAGACGCTCCGGCACTTCGGCGCGACGACCATCGACGAGGTCTACGCGATGGTCGAGGGCTCCGACGAGTCCACCGACGTCGTGCCCGTCCGCAGCTACGACGCCGCCGACGCGCCGGCGCAGACCTCGAACAACGTCTCCGCCCGCCGGCGCACCGCCCCGCCGCTGTCGTCGCAGGTCCGGACCCTGTCGTCGCGCTACGCCCTGTGCATGCGCCGCGACGCGCGGTCGCTCACGCTGATGATCGGCCAGGCGCCGATCATCGGCATCGCGATCGGCCTGACCGTGCCGAGCAACATCCTCAGCAACGCGGTGCTCGGGCCGTTCTACGGCGTGCTGCTCGCGTTCATGATCGTCATCGGCGCCGTCTGGCTCGGGCTGATCGCCGCCTGCCGCGAGATCGCCCGGGAGCGCGACGCGCTGCTGCGCGAGGCCGCCGTCGGCGTGCGCCTCGACGCGTACCTCGTGTCGAAGTGCGCGGTGATCTTCCCGCTCGTCGCGTTCCAGACCGCGCTCCTGATCGTCCCCGTGGCGCTCCTGCAGCCTCCCGACGGCTCCTTCTCGGACTACGGCGGCGTCCTCGCCGTGTCCATCGTGGCCGCGTGGGGCGCCGTGGCGATCGGGCTCCTGGTCTCCGTGCTCGTGCAGAACGCGGGCCAGGCGACGACGGTGCTGCCGCTCGTCGTCATCCCGCAGCTGCTGCTCGCCGGCGCGCTCATCCCCCCGTCGCAGATGATCGCCCCGATCAAGGCGCTCTCCGACGTCACCCTGGCGCGCTGGGCCCTGTCGGGGATCGGCAACGCGCTGGACCTCGGGCCGGGCATCTCGTCGGACCTGTCGACGGTGACCGGCCTCGAGGGCTCGTTCTTCGCCCAGGGGATCGTGCAGCCGATGGTCATGATCGCGCTGCTCTCGGGCGTCGTCCTCGTCTTCACGGCGATCGTCCTGGACCGCCGCGTCATCAACGCGATCTACGACGAGTACGACCTGCTCGACGAGGACGCCCCGCCGGCGGGCGCGAAGCGGTCCCCGCAGCCCGCGGCCTGAGCCGCGGGCCCGTCGGCGGGTCCTCCCGGCCGGAGGCCCGCCGCCGCTCAGCCGCGCTCGCGCAGCAGGTCCCGCAGCTCCGTCCGGCGGATCTTGCCGCTGACGGTCTTGGGCAGCTCCGTCACGAAGTGCACCTCGCGGGGGTACTTGTACGGCGCCGTCAGCGCCTTCACGTGGTCCTGCAGCTCCGTCGCGAGGGCGTCCGAGCCCTCGACGCCGGCGGCCAGGATGACGAACGCCGTGACGATCTGGGTGCGCTCGGGGTCGTCCTTGCCGACGACGGCGGCCTCGACGACCGCGTCGTGCTCCACCAGGGCGGACTCCACCTCGAACGGGCCGATGCGGTACGCCGACGACGTGATGACGTCGTCGTCGCGGCCCTCGAACCAGAGGTAGCCGTCGGCGTCGCGCGCGGCCTTGTCGCCCGTGAAGTACCAGCCGTCGCGGAAGCGCTCCGCCGTCGCCGCCGGGTTGCCGTCGTAGCCGCGGAAGAGCCCCACGGGCCGGCGGTCGCCGTCCGTGCGCACGGCGATGTCGCCGACCTCGCCGTCGGGCGCACGGCGGCCCTCCTCGTCGAGCACCTCGACGTCCCACCCGGGCACGGGCAGGCCCATCGACCCGGGCCGGACCTCGACCGCGCGGTAGTTCGCGACGAGGACGGAGGTCTCCGTCTGGCCGTACGCGTCGTAGACCGTCAGGCCCCCGGTCCCGCGGGCCCACACCTTGATGACCTCGGGGTTCAGCGGCTCGCCGGCGCTCGTGCAGTGGCGCAGCGCGGAGAGGTCGTGGGCGCCGAGGTCGGCCTGCACGAGGGTGCGGTAGAGGGTCGGCGGGGCACAGAACGACGTGATCCGGTGCTCGGCGAGGATGCGCAGGATCGTGTCGGCGTCCGGGCGGCCGAGCGCCACCTGCACGATCGTGGCGCGCTCGTGGAGCTGCCCGAACAGCCCGCCCCAGGCGGCCTTCGCCCATCCCGTGTCCGTGACCGTCCAGTGCCGGTCGCCCGGCCGCAGGTCGTGCCAGAACCGCGCGGTCGGGACGTGCGCGAGCCCGTACTCCTGGGAGTGCGTGACGCGCTTGGGGTGCGACACGGTGCCGCTCGTGAAGTACGTCAGCAGCGGGTCCTCGCGGCGCGTCGGCGCGTCGGGCAGCTCGCCGCCGTCCCCGGGCGTCGCCGCGACGAGCGCCGCGAGGTCGTGCCAGCCGTCCGGGACGCCGGGCGACGCGTCGACCGACGCGGCCACGTCACCGTCCGCGCCGTCCGCGCCCGCGTCGCCTCCGCCGGTCGCGTCGAGGACCGCACCCGGGCGGACGAGCACGCGGGCCCGCAGCTCCGGCAGCGGCACGTCGATCGCGTCGACCTTCGCGGCGCCCGCGGCGTCGGTGACCGCCGCGACGGCGCCGGCCTCCGTCAGCCGGTAGGCGACGTCCTTCGGGGTCAGGAGGTTCGGGCCGGGCATCGGCACCGCGCCGATCCGCATCGCACCGAGGACGACGGCGTACCACTCCGCGATCCGCGGCAGCATCACGAAGACGCGGTCGCCCTTGCCGACGCCGAGGTCGAGCAGCGCCCGGGCGGTGCGCCGCGCGTCGCGGGCGAGGTCCGCCGCGGTCTGCTCCGCGGTGACCTCGCCGGCGGGACCGAGGGACAGCACGGCCAGGGCGTCCGGGTCCTCCGCCGCCCACGACTCCACGACGTCGATCACCGGGTTGAAGACGTCGGGGACGTCGATCCGGAACGTCTCGCGCTCCCGGGCGTGGTCCTGCAGGCGCGGCGCGGCGTCGCGACCGGGGGTGGTGGGCTGCTGCACGGTGGCTCCTCTCGTCCTCGGCCCCATGCCGAGCGACGCGAGGCTACGGGGCGCGGGGCGGCGCGCCTACGGTCCGAACGTCGCGACCGCCGGCCGGCGCGCCGGGGGCCCGCGACTATGCTCGGCGGGACGCCCCGCCGCGCCGCCCGCACCATGCCCACCGTCCTCCCGGCCCCCGACCCGTTCGCCCCCGTCGCCCTCGTCGACGAGGCCGTCCGGACGCTGACGGGACGGCTGGGAGCCGAGCTCGCCTTCGGCGGCGTGGTGACCGGGGACGGCGCGGTGCCGCTCGTGGCCACGCACCGGGTGGTGCCGGAGCGCTTCGCGCGCCTCGCCCCGCGCGCGGGCCGGGGCCTCGGCGGCCGGGTCCTGACGGAGCGCGCCCCCGTGACCCTCGAGGACTACGGGCGCGCGAGGACGATCACGGACGACTTCGCCGGGCCGATCGGCGAGGAGGGCCTGCGCGGGCTCGGCTGCGTGCCGATCGTCGACCCGACCGGCGTGGTCGGGCTGCTCCACGTCGGCTCCCGGCGGCCCGGGGCGCCGGCCGGCCGGCTCGTCGCGGCGCTCGAGCGGCTCGCGGGCGACGTCGGCGACCGCATCAACGCGTCGCGGGTCGCGGCGCTCGAGGCCGAGCTCCGGGTGCGCCGGGGGCCCTCCGGCGCGGACGTGCCCGGGCCGCGGGAGGACCGGCCGCACGCGGGCCCGTCGCTCACGCCCAGGGAGCACGACGTCCTGCGCCTCCTGGCCGAGGGCTGCTCGAACCGCGAGATCGCCGACCGGCTCGTGGTCGCCGAGCCGACGGTCAAGGGCCACGTCGGGCACCTCATGCGCAAGCTCGACGCCCCGTCGCGGCTGCGCGTCGTCGCCCGCGCCGGGCGCCTCGGGCTGCTCTGACCGGCCGGGTCCTCAGACGCCGCCGTCGGCGGCCATGCCGCGCAGGACGAGGTCCGCGAGCCGGTGGGCGCCGCCACCGCCGAGCGCCTCGACCTCCTTCGCCGCCCGGAACGCGAGCCGCAGGTCGTCGGCGCCCGCGTCGGCCCGCAGGGCCCCGTGGGCGCGCGCACGCTCGACGAGCGCCTCGAGCCCCGCGGCCGCCCGGGGCCGGACGGCGCGGACCTCGGGGTGCTCGAGGCTGATCGCCCACGCCTCGTGCGTCACGTGGTCGTCGAGCGCCTCGGCCACGACGGCGTGCGTGACGTCGTGCAGCGCGACCCACGGGTCCTCGGCGCCGGCGGCCTCCTCGAACTGCTCCGCCACCCGCTCGATCCGTTGGGCCACGAGCGCCGCGATCACGTCCTCCTTGCGCCCGATCTGGCGGTAGATGCTGCCGACGCCGACCCCGATCGCGTCCGCGAGGGACGGCATGGAGGCGTCGAGGCCCTCCCGCGCGAACAGGTCGCCCGCGACCTCGAGCGCACGGGCGCGCTTGCCGGCGGCGTCCAGCGCGCTCCACGGCGTGGCGCCGGCGTCGGGCGCGTCCTCGGAGGCCGGGGCCGGAATGTCCATTCCGCTAGTGTAGGGGAGGAGCGCGGGGCCGTGGTCCCGCGTGGGACGCGGCCCGTCCGCGTCCCGTCCAGACAGGACGCAGGTCCTGATCCCCGACCGGCCCCGCCCGACCCGCGCCGCCGGCCGCCACCGCAGCAACGGAGGTCCCGCATGACCACTCCCGATCCCAGCACCGCCGACGGCGTCGTGCTGATCGCCTACGACGGGTCCGCGAACGCCGACCACGCCATCGACGTCGCCGGCGCCCTCCTCGGCGGCGGGACCGCCGAGATCGTCCACGCGTGGGAGCCCGTCTCGAGCGCCGCGGCCCGCTCCGCGGTCTACGCCATCGCCTACGACGAGAGCGGCGCCCTCCTCGAGCGCGAGCGCGAGCTGGCGCAGGAGACCGCCGACGCCGGCGTCGCCCGGGCCCGGGCGGCGGGGTTCGAGGCGACCGGCGCGGCCCGCAGCGGCAGCGGCCCGCTGTGGCAGACCGTCGTCGAGCGGGCGGAGGAGCTGCACCCGCGGCTCATCGTGATGGGCACCCGGGGCCTGACGGGCATCCGCTCCGCCCTGGCCGGCAGCGTCTCCCGGCACGTGACCTCGCACGCCGAGGTGCCGGTCCTCACCGTGCCGCTGGGCGAGGAGCCGCGTCGCGGGCGCTGAGCGCGGCGGGGACGGGCGTCCGCCCGAGCGGCGGGCGTCCCTCGTCGGCCGGCCGACGGGCCGGGGCGTCAGGTGTGTCCGGGATGTGACCGGATGCGCGCAGGGCGCCCGCCGGAACGGCCAGGGTCGGTGATGGGTGCATCAGCTCGACCTCCATCCGACGTCCACGCGGACGGCGTTCCGGGCACGAACGGGCCCGTTCGGGTGTCTTCGGACGAGTTTCGCCGCACGACGGGCAGAAACGGGCTGGACGCCTGCGCAGGGCTCCGTGGGATGTCCCACATTCGGGTTCGCGCGCCTGGCTACGCGGGTGAAGGAATGGCATCATCGCCGCGCGGGCACAGTCCCGCCGGCGGGAGATCACGACCCCGTCGCACGCGGTGACCGCCCTGCCGCCGTGCACGCCCCCGACGACGGCTCCGGCCGTCCGCGAGGACACGCAACAGCATGACGACGAAGCAGACCGGAACCACCGCCCGAGATCCCCGCCCGCCGAGCGCCCTGGTCCGGCGTCCGGAGGACGACGCGCGGTCCGAGGCGGAGCGCCTGCGCGCCGCGGTGGCCGCCCTGGACCGCGTCCGGACGCAGCTCGCGCGGACCCAGAACACCCTCGACGCCTTCGTCGCCCAGATCACCGGGACGCCCGACGGCTCGCACATGCGCACCCCCCTGCCGCCGGCGCCCGCCCCGCTGCCGGACCCCGCCCCGGCGCGCACGCCGGCGACCGCGCCCGACGCGTCGCGCTTCGACCCGCCGGACGTCCTCGTGGGCCACCTGCGTCCCCCGGCCGAGCTGCAGCCGCCGCCGGCCCCGCCCGTGCACCACGCCCCCGTCGCCCGGACGGTCCCCGCGGCCCCGACGACGCCCGCGCCGCCCCGCCCGGCGCCGCCCGGCCCGCTCTCCGGGCACGTGACCCGCCCCGGCGAGCGGCCGCCGGCCTCCGGGTCGACGCCGTTCGTCGACCCCGCGGTCTCGACCGCGGCGGTCGAGGCACCGACGACGTCCCCCGCGGCCCCGACGCCGATCGCCCCCGCCACGCCCGGCGGCGCGGATGCGCCCGCCGACGCGCCGGCGCCGGCCGGCGACGCGTCGTCGCGCCCCGCCGGCGGCTGCGCC
>WLOB01000063.1 GCA_009699505.1 Actinomycetota bacterium
CGCGGGGCGGGCGCCGGCGGCGGTGACGGTCTGGCCGTCGGCGGCGATCTGCTCGGCCTCGGCGACGACCTCGGCGGCCTGCGCGTCGGTCGCGGCCTGGTCGCCGTCGGCGGCGGCGTCGTCGCCGGTCGTGTCGTCGGCGGGGGTGAGCGACGCGTCGAGCTCGGCGATCTTCGCGGCGTTCTCGGCCGCGTCGGCGACGCGGCGGTCGCGCTCGCCGCGGGCGCCGGTGATGACGTCGCGCAGGCCGGTGAGGGTCGCGACGGTCGCGCCGTCGGGGGCGTCGCCGCCGGCCTTGCGGGCCTCGTCGTACGCCGTGAGGGCGCGCTGCTCGAGCGCGTCGAGCTCGGCGGCGTCGACTTCGCCGAGGTTGTCGGGGAGGGTGATCTCGGGCTGACCGGGCTGCATGGCGGGCCTCTCGCGGGCGCGGGGTGCGGGGGTGGAGCTCCCCGGCCCACAGCCAGCGGTCGCAGCGCGGACTGTACGGCAGCCAGCGCGTCGCCGTGCGCAAGAGCGCGCGGCGACGCGCCGAGGACCGTGCAGGTGCCGACTAGCCGAGCTGAGGGCTGGGCGGGCCCGGCCGGCTGCGGACGATGTCCCACGCCTGCGCGATCGCCAGCATGCCCTTGCCGGCCTCCTCGACGGCCGCGGACTGCGGCGAGTTGGCGATCTTCTTGGCGGTGCCGTTCATCGCGTCGAGCAGCGTCTGCTCGACATCTTCGCGAGTCGCCACGGGCGGTCCTCTCGTCAGGCCGCCGCGTGTCGGCGACGCTGACCGGACCGTACGACGCGCGTGCGACAGCGCCGGGTGCCGAGCAGGCTCAGCTGTGGGTGCTGCCGGCGAAGCGTCGGGCCTCGTCGATGTTGTCGTCGACCCACTGGCGCACCTGCTCGAGGAGCTTCGTCGGCACCGGCAGGTTGGGGAGCGGCGAGAACTCGACCTCCTGGTGCACGACGTCGACGTGCACCCAGCTGTTGTTCTTCCACAGCTCGGCGAGTTCGCCGCTGCTGATCCGGCCGATGCCGAGCGTGACGTGCGTGGCCGCGTCCCACACCGCCGACAGGTCGTCGTTCGGCCCGTCGTCGTCGACGACGACGTACCCCTGGTCCCGCCAGCGTTGCTCGGCGGCGCGCTGCCGAGCGGAGTGCTCGTCGTGCTGCGCGACGAAGACCTGCACGAGTTCCTCGACCTGCATGCCGCGCACCCTACGGCGACGGTCAGACGGGGACCGGGGTGACGGTCGCGCTGGAGCCGGCCTTGCTCGCCTTGCTGGCCGCGGCGTTCGCCTCGTACTCCGTCAGGTACGTCTTCGCCGCCGACCCGTCGGAGAACTCCACCCGGTAGTTCTGCCGGGGCTTCGCGCCGTCCCTGCACTTGCAGCCCATCAGGTCCTCCCGATCGACACGTCGAGCGCCAGCACCTTGCTGCGCCTCGTCACCGCCACGTCCTCGTCCAGGCGCGCGACCCGCGCCCGGCGGGCCTCGTCGACGTCCGCCGACAGCGCCTCGACCGCACGCCGGTTGTCGAGCGCGGCGAGGACCTGCTGCACGAGCGGGACGTCCGGCGGCTCCGGCTCGTCGCTGAGCTCGCCGAGCAGCGGCATCGCGCCGGCCGCGACGAGCGACTGCTGCACGCCGGCGGCGACCATCGTCCGCGGCACCGGGTAGCCCGGGTTGTTCACGGAGCAGGCGAGGAGCAGCTCGAGGGCGCCGTTCACGCGGCGCCAGTCGCCGGACGGCGGGTGCGCGCGGAACAGCGCGAGGGCCTGGGGGGTGACGTCCTCGCGGAGCGCGCCGGCGAACGCTATGCCGTGGTCGTCCTCGTAGAACCGGCCGTCGGCGATGACCGTGCTCACGTCGTCGTAGTGCGCGAGCGCCGGCACCATCCCGAACCGGGGGTGCGCGTGGCCGCCGCCGACGGTGAGCCGGCCGGTCGCGACGCGCGTGCCGTCGGCGGTCGTGATCTCGCCGGTGTGCGCGTAGGCGTAGCCGGAAGGGGAGGACGGCGGCTCGATGCACTTCCCGGCGAACCCGGTGTGGCAGGTGCCCCAGGTCGCGATGTGCCCGTACACCCGGCCGTCGTCGTCGACGGTAAGGGCGGTCGGGCCGTCGAGCGGCGTCTCGGCGAAGAACGCGGCCGGGACGGTCGAGGGGGCGCCGGAGGCGATGAGCGCGGGCGGCACGAGCTCGTCGTCGTCCTTCCACGGCCCGAGGACGTCGGCGGCGGAGACGACGGTCCGGTCGGTCTGGCCGCTGCTGGTCGTGACCTCGACGTCGACGCCGGTGCCCTCGATCGCGCGCACGACGCCCTTCACGATCTCGGCGGGGCTGTCGCTGGTCTGCTGCCACCGGACCTGGACCTCGTCGCCGACGGTCGGTCCGCCCGTGATCGGGTCGTCGTCGAGGGCGGCCACGACCCGCTCGGCGAACGCGCGGGCCTCGGGGGAGGGGGCGCCGTCGAGCAGGCCCATGACGGCCTTCGTGCCGCCCTTCGCGCTGCCGGTGCCGGACCGCAGGCCGCCCTCGAGCGCGCTGACGGTCGCCTCGTCGAGCTGCCCGGTGACGGGGATGCCGGCGCGGCGCTGCGCGTTCTCGACCGCGGCCTGCGTCTTCGGGCCGAACAGCCCGTCGTCGCCGTGCCCGCCGACGCCGCCCTTCGCGTCGAGGAAGCCGGCGGCGATGAGCAGCTCCTGCGCGTTCTGGACGCCCTCGCCCTTCTCGCCGCGCTTGCTGGTGCGGCCGCTGTTCTCCGGCGCGAACTGCCCGATGTTGTCGCGCCAGTAGTCGCGGCTCCCGGCCTCGCGCGGCTTCGGCTCCTTCTTCGGCTCCTTGCCGGGGCCGGGCTTGAAGTCGCCGGTGTCCGGGTCGAACGACGACCCGTCCTCATACTCCGCCGACCCGTCCTCGTAGGCGGTCTTGACCCGCGAGCCGTCGGGGTTCTTCGCCGGCGGCTTGCCGGGCGCCGCGAAGGTGGTGCGGGCGCGGGCCTGCGCCAGGGCGGTGCTCGCGACGAGCGACTCGGTGCGGGCGCCGGGCGGGGTGTAGCCGTGGACGGGCTTCACCCGGGCCTCGTTGAACGCGGCGTGCTGCACGGCGGTGACGCCCATGAGGCGCCACGGGTCGAACTGCATGACGACCTGGTCCTCGGGGACGACGCTGAGGTCGGCGGGCAGGTCGGTGCCGTCGCGCATGACGGGGCTCGCGACGAGGTCGTCGGGGTCGGCGCTGACCCACGTGGCGAAGCCGTCGCGGAGGCGGCGGGCGAACTCCTGGCCGTCGGCGTGCGCGAGGTCGAGCGGGCCGGCGCCCCACACGGCGCGGACGGTGGTGCCGTCGGTGAGGGTGAGGTCGCGCTCCTCGGCCTCGGCGATCAGGCCGACGGTGACGGAGCCCATGTGGGCCTCGGCCTCGCGGGGCTGCCACGAGAACGGCAGCGGCAGGTCGCGGACGGTCCAGGTGCTGCCGAGCTGCCGGCCGTCGCCGGTGGGGATGCCGAGAGGGGCGATCCAGCCCTCCCAGCCGTCGGGGAGGTCGCTGTCGGTCATGCCGTTCACGGTGTCTCCCTGCGCGTGGGCGGTGCTAGCACTGTCCACAGTGCCACCCACAGCCTGTGGAGGGCCGGAGGCGGCGACGCGGGCGCGGTCGCCGACCCACACGATCGCCTCGTCGAGGTGGTCGATCGCCTTCGTCAGCTGGTCGATGAGGGCGACGGTCGGGCGCTCGGCCTTGCGGAGCGCGTCGGCGGCGCGTCGGGCGGCGCCGCGGGCCTCCTCGACGTCGGGGGCGGGCCCGGGCGGCGTCGGGTCCGCAGGGTCGGTCGGGTCGGCGGGCGGCGGGGTGGGGGTCGCCTCGCTCTCGCGGATGCGCCGCTCGGCCTCGGCCAGGCGCTCGCGAACGGCCTCGTCGCTGACGCTGCTGTCGGCGGGCGGCGCGGCCGGCTCGGGGGACGGGCTACGGCCGGGCGTCGCGACGTCGGGGGTGCTCTCGGTCGGCATGCCGGTCGGCTCCGCCTCGGGGGTCGGGGGCTCGCCCTCGCGCTGCTGCGGCGCCCGGCGGCGGGCGGGCGGCACGGGGTCGGTGCTCTGCACCTCGACCTCGTTCACCCGGTAGTCCGCCTCGGTGCCGTCGTCGCGGCGCACCCGGACGGTGCTGCGGGAGCGGGGCGCACGGGCGTCGCGGGTCGTGCCGATGATCTCGCCGCTGCCCGCACCGCCCGGCAGGTCGACGCGGCCGCCGACCTCGGCGAACCGGCCGCGCCGGTCGCGCAGCTGGTCGGGGTCGAACGCGAGCGGGTCGCCGCTGCTGGACAGCGGGTGCTCCGGCTTGAGGTCGCCGTCGAGCGCGAGCAGGTCCCACGGAGTCGCCCGGACCTCCTCGCGCAGCGCGGGCATGCCCGGCAGGTCGGTGGGCTGCCACCAGGCGCACACCTCGATCTGGTCGCCGTCGGGGTCGTCCGGGTTGAGGACGGCCCGGTCCTCGTGGTCGAGGTTGCTCTCGACCGCGGCCTCCTCCTGGACGAGCCAGCAGTAGCCGACGTACACGCCGTTCGCGCTCAGCCAAGCGCCGACGCCCTCGCCGTCGGGGAACGGCGCGCCGGTCTCCTCGGACCACTCGCGGCGGGCGGCGTCCCACGGCGTCTCGGCGTCCTCGAGCGTGCCGCCGGGGAACTCCCAGCGGCCGGCCGCCGGGTCGTCCTCGTCGAGGCTGCGCTGCAGCATGAGGACCCGGCCGGTGTCGGCGGCCAGCACGGCGATGCCCGCGGCCTTCGCGTCCGGCGCGACCAGGTCGCCGCTGAGGATCGCGTCGTCGAAGCCGACGCGCGTCGCCGGCTCGACGGGCTCGAGCGCGGGGGCGCCGTCGGCCGTCAGCGCCGGGATGATGTGCTCGGCGCCTTCCGGGCCGCCGCGCCAGAACGTGCCCGGGGACACGAGGCCGCCCTGCGCGCGCAGGGACCGCCGCCACTGGTCGAGCTCGGTCAGGCTGAAGCGCTCGGTGTTGCCCACGTTGCTGTCGTCCTCTCCGACGAACTCGAACAGGTCCCCGTCCTCGTCGTACGGGTCGATCACGTCGCCGTCCTCGCCCGCGCGCTCGATGAGCGTGCAGCGGCACTGGATGACCTCCTGCGCAGGACCGGACGGGTCGCCCGGGAACTGCAGCAGCGCCCCGCCGACCGCGAACGCGTCGTCGAGCGGCTGCCACTGCCCGTCGGCTTGGCGGTGCGTGTGCCGGGTGCGGTCATCGTCGGTCGCCAGCCAGCCCTTCTCGACGGTCTGCTGCAGCACCTCCGCGCGCGCCTTCATCGCGGCGTGCGTCCCGCCGTTCACGGCCGCCATGGTCTCCGTCCGGGCGATCCGGACGGCCCGGCCCTGCAGGTCTCCGAGCACGGTGCTGAGGCGTTCCTCGGCTCGGTCGGCGTCGTCGCGGGCCTTGCCGCGCAGCTCGGTCGCCTCCGCGAGGTCCCGCGCCCACCGGTCGTCCCGCCGGGCCATGGGCACCTTCCGCAGGTCCGCGACCCGGCGGCGCGCGGACTGCTCCTGCACGCGGGAGTGCTCCCGGAACATCGTCCACACCGGGGCCTTGCCGTCTAGCTCGAGGGCCTCGCGGACGCCGGCGGCGATCGTGTCGTGGCTGTAGCCGCGCTCGACGCCCTCGGCGACGACCTCCCGCAGCCGGGTCCACGTCGCGTTCTGCACGTCCCGCAGCCGCATCGTGGTGCTGGCCGCGAACTGCTCCCGGAAGCGCCGCTCGCTGATGCTCGCGCCGCGCAGCGACCGGTTGAACGCCCGGGACCACTCGGCCGTCTCGACCGGCACGAGGTACTCCGCGAGCGCCCGCTCCCACGCGCCGGCGAGGCGCTGCACGGCGTCGACGTCCGGCGGGCCGGCGGCGGTCAGGGTGTCGTCGGACTCCTCGACGGCCGTGCCGCGCAGCACCTCGCGGCGGCACTGCTGCAGCCAGACGGTCAGGGCCTGCCGCAGCCCGGCGAGCAGCCGCTCCTCGACGCGGTCGGCGTGCAGCGCGGCCTTCTGCCGGACGGTCAGCCACGGGTCGCCGGCGTCGGTGATCTGCTCGGGGCTGGTCACGCGTCGTCACCGCCGAGGTCGACGTCCTCGACGTCGAGGCCGCACACGACGATCGTGACGGCGGCGGCGAGCGCGACGAGTACGAGCATCGCGACGGCCGTCAGTACGACGGCGGCGACGGTGCTCATCCGCGCCGCCCGCGGACGACACGGACGAGCCGGAGCACGTCGTCGATGACCTCGCGGAGCGCCCCGAGCGCGACCAGTCCGACAGTCCTCATCCGCGGTGCCCCTCCTTCTCCAGCGCCGACATGAGGGCGGTGCGGTAGCGCCAGGCGATGCCGTTCGCCTGCTGCACGTGCGCCGGCGGGCGGCCGTCCCAGTCCTCGCGGATGCGGAAGCAGAAGACGTCGAGGGCCTCGGCGAGGACCTCCGCCTCGGCGACGGTCAGGTCGTTGAGGCGCAGCCGGGTTGCCACGTCACGCCCCGTCCAGCGCGTCTTCGAGCGTCACCTCGAGCACACCGCGGTTCCACGGCATCGCCTGCAGCAGCGTCGTCCGGGCGGCGCGGTCGCACGCCAGCACCAGCTGGTCGGCGGTGACCTGGTGCTGCGCGGCGATCGCCGGGGCGAGCGACCACGCGCCGGTGAGCAGCCGGTCGAGCTCGTCCTCGCCGACCCGCATGTGCAGGTGCGTCTCGTGGTCGGGGATGTGCGCGAGCGCGGGGCTGCGGCCGCGCTTCTTGTTGCCGGCGCGCTCGAGCGCGCGGAGCACGAGGACCTCGGCGGCGTCCGTCAGTCGCTCGCGGCGGATGTCCTCCTGCGACCGCCCGTACGCCTGCGCGAGCATGGCCTCCACCCGGCTCGCGGACAGCAGCGGCGGCTCCGTGGCGGCCACGCCGGGCCGACCGGGGAGCGCGCGGGGCGGGCCGCCACCGACGCCGTTCGGGCCGCCGATGCCCGCGGCGTTCACGTCCGTGCCGGGCTGCACCACGATCCCCGGCGGGAGCCCGAGGGCCGTCGCGATCGCAGGGCTCACCTGCCCGGTCATCGTGATCCGCAGCAGGATCAGCCGGATCAGTTCCTCGCCGGTGGGGGCGTGCGCCTCGTCGAGCTGCAGCGCCTCCCGCAGCCCCTTCTCGTTGATCACGAAGCGGTCGAACGCCTGCAGCGCCTGCTGCGTCTTGTCCGGCCGGGCCTCCAGGTCGCTGACGTCGACGACGAGCGTCCAGGAGTCGACGTTGCTCTCGCCGGCCTCCTCGAGCATCGGGCGCAGGAACGACTCGGTCAGCGCGCTCGCGATCAGCTCGAGTGGCGGGACGATGTGCAGCTTCAGGCCGGTCTCGTCGACCTGCCAGGCGCCCCAGTGGTTCATGCCGCCGAGCCCGAGGAGCTGCTCGGGCGGCATGTCCAAGCCGAGCGCGAGGCGACGGACGGCGTCGTCCTGCAGCTCCTTGAGCCGCTCGTCGAACTGCGTGCCGAAGGTGATGTGCTGGACCTTGCCGACGAACTCGGCGGGCACCCGGTGCACGATCGGGACGACCGCGGACGCGGCGCCGCGGTTCTGCAGCGCGCTGACCATCGCCTCGGTGAGGGCGTGCTGCGCCGGGTCGACCAGCTGCCCCTCCTCCTCGTCGAGGGTTGGGGCGGACGGCTCGGCCATCGGGTTGCCGGAGTCGATCGGCAGGATCAGCATGCCGGCGCCCGCGAGGCGGCTGTCGACGGTCGCGGCCTTGTGCTTCGCGTAGCCGTCGAGCTCGGCGAGGACGGGCAGGACGGCGCGGGTGGGGCTGTCCGCTTCCCACGACCGGCGGGGATGCGGCCGCCAGATGCGGGTGACGATCGCGTCGTCGGGGAGCGTCTCGACGGTCCCGTCGCCGATGTTGACCGTCCACGACGTCCCGGCCTGCGTGATCTCGTCGCCGCTGAAGACCCGCCAGCGCTGGCCGACGATCATCTTGTCGTCGTCGAGGACGTCCTGCCCGACGAGGTAGGAGTCGCCCGGCACCTCGAGGTGGATCATCAGGCGGGACAGGAGCTGCGCCTGGCCGTCCTCGCCGCCGGCGAACTCGCGCATGATGTCGGCGGCCTTGCCGTTCGTCTGCCGCACCGGGGCCTGCCCGGCGGCGACGACCTGCGCCGGGACGAGGCGGGCGCGGGACGCGGCGTTCGCCTTCCAGTTCACGGCGTAGCGGAGCTCGCCGACGAGGTCGTAGTACAGCCACGCCTCGGTCGCCCAGCCCGCGCGGTGAACGGTTGTGGGGCGCAGCGGCCGGCTGCTGAGCGCGCGGGCGGCGGCGGTCAGGCTGTATGCGGCGGGCCCCTGCGGGGTCTTCGGCCTGCGGGCCATCAGCGGTGCGCCGGGTCGGCGTTGACGGCGAGCAGCGCGTACAGGTAGCTCGCGGTCAACGACGCGGCGGGGATGACGAACCACCAGGCGTGCGGCGCGAGGTAGGCGGCGGTCATGACGGGCGGGGCGAGCCAGATGCTCAGGCACCAGGGGCAGCCGACGAGGTAGTCCAGGGCGCTGGCGCGGCCGGCGCGGCGCTCGACGAGGTCGCGGAACGGCTGCGTGAGCACGTCGCTGTTCACCAGCCGCGTGAGGCGGGCGACCGCGCCCAGCGCGAGGAAGAACGCGAGGAGGTCCACGGCGACGGACGGTACCCCCGCGGTGCCGCACTGTGCCCGCATCGACTCGTGACGCGCCGCAGGTCAGCCGGGCGGCGCCCAACCTGTCGACGACTCGCGAGGCGCTGCTGCGGCGAGGCAGGGCGCGCACAGGTCGCGCTCGTCGCTGACGAGCCACCCGGCCGCTGTCGCTGCGTCGACGGCCGCCGTGGCGGTCGGCGCGGTCTGCGTGCGCCCGCAGGTGTCGCAGCCGACGAGGTGGTCGCGCGGTGGCTGGCGGCCGTGGTCGCGGCGGCAGACGAAGCCGTAGCCACCGGCGCCGTCGTCCTCGTAAGAGCAGCTCACCGCGTCAGCGCCTGCCGGCGCGGTACGCCCCGGCCTGCCCCGGCGCCGACCGCGCGATGACGCCCTGCGGCACGCTCGTCGTCGACGGGCCCGCCTGCTGCAGGAACAGGCGGCGCAGGCCCTGCGACAGCGCGTCGACCTGGTCGTCGTGCGCGCCGTTCGGGAACGACGCGGCCTCGTCGATCAGGTCCCCGACCCACGGCGCGAGGGCCTTCGCCGGCAGCCACAGGTTCTGCGACTCCTGCAGCGGCGAGATCGACACGGCCCGCGCGTACTTGCTCTCCTTCGCCGTCACCCCGACGAGCCCCGGCACCGTGCGCTTCAGCGAGTTCATCACCGCCTCGCCGTTCGCCGCCGACTCGACCAGGATCGGCAGGGCCTGCGGCCAGCGGGCGTGCAGCGCCTTCACCGCCGCCTGCGTCGCGGTGAACGCCATGCGCCCGCGGACCTGGTCGAGCAGGTAGGCGTCGGCGCCGCGCCGCAGCCACACCTGCCCGACGACGTAGTCCGACGACTTCGTGTCCTTGAACGTCATGTCCCACGACGCGACGAGCACGTCGCCGGGGCGCATGCGCACCCGGCGGACACCGCCGGTGTCCTCCCACAGCGGCTCGGAGTAGTAGCGCCAGGCGGCGCGCTTGAACAGCTGGCCCTCGTCGGGCGACGGCCGGCCCTGGTACAGCGCGTTCCACGACCGGGCGCCGACCGACCGCTTGATCGTCTCCCAGTCCTCGGGGGTGCGGCCACGGGCCGACGGCAGGTACTCGCCCGGGTCGCGGCCCAGCGGGTCGCGCTCGCCCTCCTCCGGCCGGTGGTCGGCCTGCGCGGGGATGCGCAGCACCGTCCACAGCCGGGGCTCGCCGCGCTCCTCCCGCTCGTCGTCCTCGGTGATCAGGCGGCCGGCGAGGTCCCGCTCGTGCCAGCGGGTCTGGATGACGATGACGCACGACTCCGGCCCGAGGCGGGGGACGGCGACGGTCGTCCACCAGTCCCACATCGCCTTCTGGAAGGCGTCGGACGATGCGTCGGCGGGGCCCTTGATCGGGTCGTCGATGACCATGACGTCGACGGCGCGGCCGGTGAACGACCCGCCGGGGAGGCTGGAGGCGATCATGCCGCCGTCGAACCCGTCGAGCTTCCAGTCCTTGTTGATGCCCTGCGTCGGGTCGATCCCGAGCCCGAGCTCGGTCCACCGCTGGATGGTGTTGCGGACGTCGCGGGTCCAGCGGGTCGCGAGCTCGTCGGCGTACGACACCTCGGCGAGCCTGCGGTTCGGGTTGTCGAGGAGCGCCCACAGGTTGCCCCACTTGCTGACCGCCACGCTCTTGCCCTCCTGCGGCGGCATCGTGATGATCAGCCGCCCGGCGCGGGACCGGATCGCGGTCATGTACGCCTCGAAGACCAGGGCGAGGTGCGGCGGCACCCGGTACTTCGGGTCGAACGCGCACGCGAGCTCTGCGGGGTCGCGGTAGCGCAGCGGGGGGAGGCCGTCGAGCTCGCGGGCCTCGGCCTCCAGGGCGGCGATCTCCTCGAGCTCGGCCTCGCGCTCGAGCTGCTCGGGGGTGCGCTGGTCAAGGACGGTCATCGCAGGCGCCGTCGTGCGCGGGCGGCCTGCCTACGGGCGCCCCATCGGGTGAAGGTGACGCCGCGGTCGATGACGCGGCCGTCGTCGACGAGCAGCCAGCGCCAGAAGACGTAGCCCCGGCCGTCGTCAGGGACCGGGTAGAGGCGGACGTCGCTCACCGGGCGATCCTGCAGGGCTCGCACTGGAACGGGGCGTCGGCGCCGCCGTGCCGCGGGCAGCGGGACGGTCCGGTGTGCACAGCGCAGTCCGGGTGGCGCAGCTCGACGCGCAACAGCAGGTCGACGGCGCAGCCGCCGCAGCCCGCTCGGACGTACCAGCGCGCCGGGGCGGTGCACAGCGCGACGACGGCCCGGTCGGAGGTGCGCCGGCGCTGCCGCACGCGGCCGTCCAGCTCGCGCTCGACGGCCGCCCGCCACTGCGCCGCAGTCGTCGGTGACGCACCGTCACAGGTATTGTTATACGACTCGGTGCTCTGACCTGCGGTGATCGACGATGCGTGACGGGCCAGTGACGCGACAGCCAGGTCACCCGCCCGTGACGCAGCCTGCCTTTCGTCACTCCGCGTCACTACGCACCTCGCGTATCGCCCGTTCGATCATTGGCATAGCCGCGCGCCGCTCCGCCGCCAGTCGACGCAGCTCCGCCGCCCGCGCACGCCGCTCCTCCGCCGACAGCGCCGCGTGCTCGATCGGCCCACCGTCCGCCCCCGTGATCTCCAGACGGTCCGGCTCGCCGAACGCCTCCCGCTCCAGCCGCGCACCCTCACGCGCCAGCTGCGCCACCTGCGTCGCGTTGATCACGTCGAGGTCGATCGTCTGCAGCCGCGCCGCCGCCTTGTCCTGCAACGCCTGCCCCAGCTTCGCCCGCCGGCGCGCGCTGTCCCGCCGCTGCTTCTGCCACGCCTCGATCTCCTGCCGCTGCGTGTCGGCGTCGAACGCGGCCGCTCGCTCGACCCAGTGGTGCGCCGACGACCACCGGCCGATGAGCGTCACATGCTTGTTCGACTCGCGTGCGACGGCGCGGACGGAGCGTCGGGCGCCCTGGTCTCGGTACATTGCGAACGCCTCGTACGCCTTGGTGGTCTCGTCGGGCTGTCGTTCCCAGGGGTCGGGCGACAGGTCGTCGGTGTGGGCGGTGGCGGTCATGTCGGCTCCTTCCCTGGTCGGTGAATGGGCTGGGGGTGGGTCACCTTGCGGGGTCGGCTGGTGGCTGGTCGGCGTGTGCGGTGGGGACGCCGGTGGCTGGCTGGTCGGTGGGGTCGTCGTCGGGGTGGACGTAGACGACCTCGAGCAGCAGGGCGCTCTCGTGCGGGCGGAGGGGGACGGCGACGAGGGCGCGGTCGAGGACGTCGGCGGCTTGCTGCTCGGTGCCGCCGCCGAGCATGTGCAGGGCGGTGCTGGCGGGGAGGGTGAGGTCGACGCGGACGGCGAGGTGCGTCGGGGCCCAGGCCACTAGGCGCTCGCCGGGTCGGGGCGGTGCAGGGGGCAGGCGGCGCGGCTCTGCTCGGTGACGCGGCCCTCGTAGCGGGGGCCGGGCCAGTCGTCGCGGATGCGGAGCCCGCCGTGCTCGTCCTGCTCGGCGCAGCCGAGGAGGCTGGCGACCATCACCTGCGGCTGGACGCACACGCACAGCGGGTGGGCGGTCGTGGCGACGCGGCCCTGGTCGGTCGTCACGCGTCGGTCGGGTCGTCGACGTTGGGGGCGGGGCTCAGGCGGGCGGTGCACTCCCCGAGGTAGGACAGGACCCGGCCCTCGGTCGTGCGGGCCTGCGCGCTGACGACGATGCGGACGTCGTCTACCTGCCAGGTGTCGCCGGCGAACGCCCGGGCGCCGTCGGCGGCGGCGACCGCGATCTCGTCGGCGCTGCTGCCGGTGACATCGTAGCCGTACTGCACGGGGCCTCCCCGGGGTGCGGGCCTCGCCGCCGGCGGGGCCCTGTGGTCCGACCGGCGGGTCGGACTGACCGGCAGACCGTACCTGCACGGTGCCCGCGCAGGGCACGCACGCAGTCGTGCGAGGTGTCGTGTCGCGCTAGACGGCTGCGCGGGCGTCCGTGGCCGGCTGAAGCAGCGGGCGCAGGATCAGGGCGGCGCGTTCCACGGCCTCGTCGCTCATGTCGACGACGTCGGGCTCGGTCTCGAGCAGCTCGCAGACGCGGGCGGTCAGTCGTGGGACGTCGACGGGGTCCTGCTCTAGCACGGGCGCGCCTCCGGTGTAGGGCCGCAGTGACCGTACGGTGCCCGTACGCACTAGGCGACGCGGGCGCGCCGGTCGTGGCGGCTGCAGTGGAGTCGGCGGAGCGCGCTCCCGACCCGCGCGGCGCTTGCTGACCGGGTCATCTCCGCACACCGCGGACGGTGATCGCAAGGGCTGTACCCGAACAGGTGTTCGACTGTTATCGGGTCAGGCCGGCGTGTCAGACCCCTGGTGCAGGGTGCTGGTGCTAGGCCGTCCGGCTAGCGCCACAGCCAGGTGAGGCGGTCGTCGTCGAGGGTCCGGCGGGGTCCGCGCTTCGTCGCCGGGCCGACGACGATGTGGTCCAGCACGGCGCTGACGAGGTCGCGGCGGCGCTCGATCGTCGCGTCGGCCCACCACTGCGCAAGGGCCGCCGGGTCCGCGGCGGGGAGCTGCTGAAGGCGGGCGAGCTGCTGGAGCTGCGCGCGGGCGTCGGCCTGGCGCTGCTGCAGCCTGGTCTGCGCGGCGAGGAACGCGGAGCGGTCGATCAGGCCGTCGCCGTAGTCCCGCCCGAGGGCGGCGAGCTTGCTGTCGAGGGACTGCAGGTGCTCGGCGAGGCTGCTGCCGTCGTCGCCGCTGGGCGCGACGCTGCCTGCGGCCTGCAGGCGCTTGCGGACGGACGGGCTGGCGAGGCGCGCGAGGACGCGGGCGGCGACCTCCTCCTCGAGCAGGTCGGCGGCGATGCGGATGCGGCCGCACGCCCCGACGTGCTGGTCGGAGCGGCAGGTGTAGCCGCGGCTGATGGTGCCGTCGCGGCGCCGGGTGGGCTGGGATTTCAAGGTGGTGCCGCACAGCCCGCAGACGAGGAGCCCGCCGCCGAGGAGGTAGCGGCGGGGGGCGTAGCCGGTGCGGTCGGCGGCGGCCGTGCGCTCGGCGTTCCACAGCCGGGCGACGACCTTCTCCTGCACCTCGGGGGTCAGGATCGGCGGCCACTCGCCGTCGGCGACCACCTCGCCGTTGTACGTCCGCTTCGCGATCAGCCGCGGGTTGCTGAGCATGCGCTTCAGCGCGTTGCCCGACCAGGCGTTGCCGGCGCTGGTCAGGACCTTCCGCTCGTTGAGGGACCGCACGACGGAGCGGAGACTCTCGCCGTCGATGATCCGCTGCGCGCAGTCCCGCAGGACGCGTGCCTCGTCCTCGCGGATGGTCATGCCGTCCGTCTCGTAGCCGAAGGCCCTCACGCCGCCGCCTCGGCGGAGCCGGCCGGACAGGGCCTGCTGGCGGTTGCTGGCGCGCAGGCGCTCGGCCTTGTGCTCCTGCTCGTAGCGGGCGAAGGCGCCGAGCTGGCGGGCGAACAGCCGGCCGCCGGGGGTCGCGAGGTCGATCTCGCCCTGGACGGTGCCGAGCTCAACGCCGTGTTGCTCGCACAGGTCGATGAACGTTTCCAGCTCGAGGGGTCGGCGGGTGAGACGGTCGACGTGCCAGATGACGACGGCGCCGATCGCGCCCTGCCGGAGGTCGTGGAGCATCGCCTCGTACCCGGGGCGGCGCTTGCCGGTGAACGCTCCGGTGTCGTTGTCGGCGTAGACGTGGGCGACAGCCCAGCCGCGTCGCTCGACGTACGCGCGGCACTCGACTTCCTGCCTGGCGACACCGTGACCTTCTCCTGACGCGTCGAGCGACAGCCGGACGTAGATGCCGGCGCGTAGCAGTCCTGCCGGGGCGCGCTGCACGGGCGGGCGCTGACGGGGCTCCCAGCTCGTTCGCCAGGTCGTCGCGCTCTGTGAGCGTTCCCGTCGGGACTCTAGCGTCGCGGAGGAGAGGGGGGTTCGTCCTGGTGCACGGTCTGTCCGGGCACGTACAGCCGGGTCACCGTCGGGCGGTGGGGGCGGGTCAGTGGCCATAAGTAAGTATGCCCACCGTCCCGAGTTGGGCGTGCGGTGGCAGGCCCTCTTCGACGACCTCGAGGCCCAGGTCGCGGCGCTCGAGGACGCCGAGCTGCAGGCGGAGGTGCGCGACCG
>WLOB01000064.1 GCA_009699505.1 Actinomycetota bacterium
CGCTGGTACGGTCGTCGTTCGCTTCATGGCCCCGTCCGACGATCACGACATCCCGCCCTTCGACGACGACGCGTCGTACGCCGACATGGACCCGGGGTCCTACGACGACGGCGAGTACGACGCCGGCGAGTCGGGGATCGGAGCCGCGCACGTCCCCCCGCACGACCTGCACGCGGAGCAGGCGGTGCTCGGGGCGATGATGCTCTCCGAGCAGGCGCGCTACGGGCTGACCGTCGAGGACGGGCTGAAGGCCGAGGACTTCTACGCGCCGCAGCACGCGACGACGTACGAGGCGATCCGCCGGCTGTACGCCGAGAACCAGCCGATCGACGCGATCACCGTCGTCGAGCAGCTGCGCCGCACCGGCACGCTCGAGGACGCCGGCGGCCGCGAGGCGGTGCTGCAGCTGACCTCCGCGGTCACCGAGGTCGCGGCGCTGCCCCGCCACGCCGAGATCGTCCAGGGCATGGGCAAGCTGCGGCGCCTGCTGCAGGCGACGTACGAGATCCAGACCGCCGTCCTGAAGGGCGACAACGAACCGGCGCTGATCGTCGAGCAGGCGCAGTCGGCCGTCTTCGACGTCTCCGAGACGGAGGAGAGCAAGGGGCTGCGCTCGGTCGCGTCGTTCATCGACGTCGAGGTCCAGCGGCTCGAGGAGCTCGAGAAGGACGGCCGCGACATCACGGGCCTCGAGACGGGCTTCCGCGATCTCGACAAGGAGACGGCCGGCCTGCAGCCCGGCGCGATGGTCGTCCTCGCCGCCCGCCCCGCCATGGGCAAGTCGGCCTTCGTGACGAACCTCGCCGAGAACGTCGCGCTGCAGAACAAGGGTGCGGTCGCCCTGTTCTCGCTCGAGATGCCCGAGCGCGAGCTCCTGCAGCGCGTCATCGCGTCGCAGGCCGCGATCAAGGGCGACGACGTCCGCAAGGGCCGGATCGGCGACCGCTGGGGCGACGTCCTCGAGGTCGCCGACAAGCTCGCGCAGGCGCCGCTCTACATCGACGACTCGTCCGACATCGGGATCATGGAGATCCGCGCGAAGGCCCGGCGGCTGCACGCCTCGCACGCGCACGGCGTCTCGCTCGTCATCGTCGACTACCTGCAGCTCATGCGGGCGGACGGCCGCGCCGAGAACCGGGTGCAGCAGATCGGCGAGATGTCGCGAGGCCTGAAGATCCTCGCGCAGGAGCTCTCCTGCCCGGTCATCGCGCTGTCGCAGCTCTCGCGTGGCGTCGACTCGCGGCCGGACAAGCGCCCGCTGCTGTCCGACCTGCGCGAGTCGGGGAACATCGAGCAGGACGCCGACCTCGTGATGTTCCTGTACCGCGACGACTACTACAACAAGGAGACCGCGGAGCCCGGCGTCGCCGAGCTGATCATCGCGAAGAACCGCTCGGGCCGGACCGACACGATCCGCCTGCTGTTCCAGGGCGAGTACCCGCGGTTCCTGACGATGGCGCAGCCGTCGCAGGGGATGGGCGGACCGCCCGCGAACTTCGCCGGTCCCGGGTCCGCCGGGCCCCCGGTCGGGGTGGGCGGGCCGCCACTGCCGGGCGGCGGACCGCCGCTGCCGAGGACGTAGCCGGTGCGCTGCGCCTACGGACTGTGCGACGGGTCGGGCTGGCTCGTCGACGAACGCACCCGCTCCGCCCGGGAGTGCCGCTGCATGCCCGAGCAGCGGGCCGCCCGCGTGGCCGGCAGCCTGCGCGCCCGGATCCCGCGGGAGTACCAGGACGCGTCGTTCCAGCACACGAACATCAACGGGCTGCCGCGCGAGGCCGTCGCGCGCGTCCGGCGCTACGTCGACACGCTCGACGAGCGGCTCGCCGAGGGCGACGGGCTGTGGATCTCGGGGTCGATCGGCACGGGCAAGACGTGGCTCGCGATGCTCGTCGCCCGCTACGCGATCGAGCGCGGTCGCGGCGTGGCCGTCTACTCCGTGCCGCGCCTCCTGTCCGAGATCCGGCGCACCTACGACGGCGAGGGGCAGACGACCCTCGAGCTGCTCGACCAGCTCACGTCGGTGCCGCTGCTCGTCCTGGACGACGCGGGCACGGAGCGCACGAACCCCTGGGTGCTCGAGCAGCTCTACACGATCATCAACGAGCGCTGGCAGGAGAAGCGCTCCATCGTCATGACGACGAACCTCGACGCGATCCAGATGGAGGAGCGCCTCGGGGACCGCGCCGCGTCGCGCCTGGTCGGCATGTGCGAGACGGTGCTGCTCGACGGCGTCGACCACCGCACGGGCCGCCACCACATCGACGTCGGGCCGACGGGCTTCGGCGGCGAGCAGCCCGGACCGGGGGGCGGGGTCGACCGCCGGCCGGCCACGGGTGCGGGCGACCACGGGAGCGGGCACCACGCCGCCGGCGCCGGCGGATCGCTGGGGCCCCCGCCGCCGATGGACCCCGAGGCCGCGGCGTGGGCCGCCGCCGGCGACCCGGGGCGGGGCGGGAGCGACGGGTTCGGCGCGCCGCCGCCGTCGCGGACGTTCGGCGCGGACCCTGCGGACCTGCGCCGCCCCGAGCGCCGGGTCTTCGACGACCGCGACCGCCGCTGACCCGGCCGCGGTCGGCGCGGCGCCCCGGGCGCCGGCCCGCCCTCCGCCCCGACGGCGACTGCCGCCGACCCGCCGCGGGTCCCCGCGAACCCCGTGGGAGCGGGGGATCGCTACCCTCTCCTCGGTCATGCCAGGCATCGTGATCGTGGGCGCCCAATGGGGAGACGAGGGGAAGGGCAAGCTCGTCGACCTCCTCGCCGAGCGGTCCGACGTCGTCGTCCGCTTCCAGGGCGGCAACAACGCCGGGCACACGATCGTCCACGGCGACGTGAAGTACGCGTTCCACCTCGTGCCGTCCGGGATCCTCTATCCCGGCACGACGTGCGTGATCGGCAACGGCGTCGTCGTCGATCCCGAGGTGCTGCTGGGCGAGCTCGCGCAGCTCGGGACCCAGGGCGTCGACTCGTCCGGGCTGCGCATCAGCCCGAACGCGCACGTGATCATGCCGTACCACAAGTTCCTCGACGTGGCCGGCGAGACGCGCCTCGGGAAGAACCAGATCGGCACGACGAAGCGCGGCATCGGCCCCTGCTACGCCGACAAGGCGCTGCGCCTTGGCATCCGCATCCAGGACCTCCTCGACGAGAAGATCCTGAAGAAGAAGATCGTCGCCGCGATGGAGCCCAAGGCCCGCTCGCTGCGGCCGTGGGAGCGCGACCCGTCGCTCGACCTGCAGACGATGACCGAGACGTACCTCGCGTTCGGCCACCGCCTCGAGCGCCACATCGCCGACACCTCCGCGCTCGTCTGGGACGCGCTGGACGGCGGCGGGCACGTGCTCTTCGAGGGCGCGCAGGCCGCGCTGCTCGACATCGACCACGGCACCTATCCCTTCGTCACCTCGTCGAACCCGGTCTCGGGCTCCGCGGCCGTCGGCTCCGGCGCGGGCCCGAAGGACCTCGACGAGATCTGGGGCGTCGTCAAGGCGTACTCCACCCGCGTGGGCTCCGGGCCGTTCCCGACCGAGCTCGACGGGCAGCTCGCCGCCGACCTGCGCAAGAAGGGCGGCGAGCAGGGCACGACCACCGGCCGCGACCGCCGCATCGGCTGGCTCGACCTCATCGCCCTGAAGTACGCCGCGCGCCTCTGCACGCTCGACCAGATCTGCCTCACGAAGCTCGACGTCCTGTCGGGTCAGGAGACGATCAGGGTCGCCACGCGGTACCGCACGGAGGACGACGCGATCCTCGAGCGCTACCCGTACCACCAGACCGTCCTGCACCACGCGACGCCGGAGTACGACGAGCTGCCCGGGTGGGAGGAGGACATCTCCGCCTGCCGCGAGCTCTCCGACCTGCCGAAGGCCGCGCAGGACTACATCGAGTACGTCGAGGAGGGCATCGGCGTCCCGATCGGCATGATCGGCGTCGGCCCCGGCAACGACGAGAACATCTGGACGCGCGCGGGCCGCGAGTCCGCCGCCGGCAAGCTCGCCGAGCTGAGCTGAGCCAGGAGGACCGGGGCGGTCGGTCCGGCCGGCCCGCCCCGGGCGACCGGACGGGGGGAGGGCGCGCTCAGCCGAGCAGGTCCTCGTCGGGCACCGCGCCCGCGTCCCGCGCCGGCACGCCGATGACCCGGCGGCCCGGGGCGACGTCCTTCGTGACGACCGCGCCGGCGGCCACGAAGGCGTCCGCGCCGACCTCGACGCCGGGCACGAGGACCGCGCGGCCGCCGACCCGGGCGCCGCGGCGGATCGTGGCGCCCGCCAGCGGGATGCCGGCGGGGTCGGGCTCGCCGTCGGCGTCCCGCACCGGACGGCCCATGCGGTCGTCGTTCGTCGTCAGGACGCCCGGGCCGAGGAAGACGTGGTCCTCGACGACGCTGCGCGCCGTCACGTAGACGTCGGTCTGGATCGACACGTGGTCGCCCACGGTGACGTCGCAGTCCACGGTCGACCCGCGGCCGACGACGCTGTCGGCGCCGATCCGGGCGCGCTCGCGGACGAAGCTCTGGTCGCCGACGATCGTGCGGTCGCCCACGACGGCCGCGGCGTTGACGACGGCGTGCGCGCCGATCGTCGCGTCCTCGCCGATCCACAGCCCGGCGAGCGGCTCGGCCGACGCCGCCGCGGAGCCGACGCGCAGGCGGGGCGGCTTGCCCAGCACGGCGTGGTCGCCGACGACCGTCCCCGCGCCGACGGTCGTGAACGGGTGGACGACGACGTGCGCGCCGAGCTGCACGCCGGCGCCGAGCGTCACGTGGTGGTGGACGACGGCGTGCGAGCCGACGATGACGCGCTCGCCGACGACGCAGTGGGCGTCCACGAGCGCGTAGGGGGCCAGCCGGGCGTTCTGGTCGATGCGGGACTCCGCGCCGATGATCGAGCCGGCGCCGCCGACGGCGCTCGCGTCGGCGGTCGCGCTGGGGTGCATGGAGGCGCGGGGCGGGCGGCGGGCCATGGACGGAGCGTAGTGGGAGCCGTGGCCGGGAGACCGTCGCGTGGACCCCGGCCCGGTCGGCCGTGCGAGGGGTCCCACGTCGTCGGCACCCCCACGGCCGGGCGACCCCGGAACCCGACGAACTAGGCTCCCCGGGGTGAGCACGACGGCGGACAGCCCGGCGGGTCTCCTGCGAGGGGCGGTGGTCGGCCTCGGGATGATGGGGCGCCACCACGCCCGGGTCCTGCAGACCTCCGGCGTCGTGACGTTCGCCGGGGCGGTGGACCCCGAGGGCGACCGGCACGGCGCGGTCCGCGACCCGGACGCGGTGTTCCCGACGATCCGGACGCTGCTCGAGCACGGCCGTCCCGACCTCGCGATCGTCGCCGTGCCGACGGAGGACCACCTCGCCGCGGCGGTCGAGCTCGCCGAGGCCGGCGTGCACGTCCTGATCGAGAAGCCGCTGGCGGAGTCGCCCGAACGGGCGCGCGCGCTCGTCGACGCGATCCGCACCGCGGGCGTCCACGGCGCCGTCGGGCTCGTCGAGCGCTGCAACCCCGCGCTGATCGAGCTGCGCCGCCGGGTGCAGGCCGGCCAGCTCGGACAGGTCTTCCACGTCGCGACGGAGCGCCTCGGGCCGTTCCCCGCCCGGATCCGCGACGTCGGCGTCGTGAAGGACCTCGCCACGCACGACCTCGACCTCGTCGGCTGGCTCGGGGGCGGCGTGACGACGCTCTCCGCGCAGACGCAGCACCGGATGAACCGGCCCCACGAGGACCTCGTCAACGTCGTCGGCCGGCTCGAGGGCGGCGCGACGTTCACGACGATGGTCGACTGGCTCTCCCCGACGAAGGTCCGCCAGACGCGCGTCCTGGGCGAGCGGGGGATGCTCGTCGCCGACA
Organism: Actinomycetota bacterium; assembly: GCA_009699505.1. Classification (GTDB taxonomy): domain Bacteria; phylum Actinomycetota; class Thermoleophilia; order Solirubrobacterales; family Solirubrobacteraceae; genus Patulibacter. The sequence goes on from WLOB01000064.1 coordinate 5,844, forward strand.
CGCTGACCGCCGACCTGACGTTCTACGCCAACGGCGAGGTGACGAGCGACTGGGACAGCATGCGCTCCCTGCGCGGGGTGTCCGAGGGCGACGTCACCCGGTACGCGCTGTCGCGCCGCGAGCCGCTGCTCGCCGAGCTCGAGGGCTTCGTCGCGCTGATCGGCGGCGAGGCGGACCCGCAGGCCGTGACGCTCGAGGAGGGCCTGGCGGTGGTCGACCTCGCCGAGGCGGTCCTGCGCTCCGCGCAGTCGCAGGAGACGGTCCACGTCCTGCCGTCCCGCGGCACCCGGCCGGACGCCGGGACGGGGCACGGCTCCGGCGCGGCCGGGAACGCCGGGGGCAATCCGGCACCGTCCGTCCCCGCCCCGGCCGCGGGAGGTCCCCGATGAAGGTCGTCGTCGTCGCGCTGGGCAAGATCGGGCTGCCGCTCGCCGCCTTCGCCGCGCAGCGGGGCCACGAGGTCGTCGGCTGCGACATCGACGAGCGCGTCGTCCGCCAGGTCAACGCGGCGCACGAGCCGTTCCCGGGCGAGGGCGGGCTCGCCGACGCGCTGCGCGAGACGGTCGGCGACGGGCGCCTGAGCGCCACGACCGACACCGTCGGCGCGGTGGCCGCCGGGGCGGACCTGATCCTCGTCGTGCCGCCGCTCGTCGTCGACGCGCAGGCCCGCCCGGAGTGGCGCGCCGTCGACGCCGCCCTGGGCGACGTCGGCGCCGGCCTGCGGCGCGGTCGCGAGGAGCGCGGCACCGCGGCGGGGCCCGACGGCCTGCCGCCGAGCGTCGTCGTCGAGACGACCCTGCCCGTCGGCAGCACCCGCGGACGGGTCGCGCAGCTGCTCGCGTTCACGAGCCGGCTGATCGAGGGCGAGGACTTCCACGCCGCCCACAGCCCCGAGCGCGTCTACTCCGGCCGGATCTTCCGCGACCTCGAGACGTACCCCAAGCTCGTCGGCGGGCTCGACGACCTCGGCGAGGCGCGGACCGCGGAGCGCTACCGGCGGCTCCTGAACGGCGAGGAGGAGACCGCCCCGCTCGACGTCGGCGGCGCGGCCGCGGCGTCCGCGCCCGGGTCGTCGTCCGCCGGCTCGCCCGCCCTGCGTCGCCCGGCGTCCGAGGCGATCGAGGTCCGCGAGCTCGGCGGGGCCGAGGCGGCGGAGCTGACGAAGCTCGCCGAGACGACCTACCGCGACATCAACATCGCGTTCGCGAACGAGCTGGCCCGCCACGCCGACGCGATCGGCGTCGACGTCGACGCGGTCATCGACGCGGCCAACTCGCAGCCGTTCTCCCACATCCACCGCCCGGGCGTCGCCGTCGGCGGGCACTGCATCCCGGTCTACCCGCGCTTCTACCTCGAGGGCGACCCCGGCGCGGCGCTGCCCGCGGCGGCCCGCGCGGTCAACGAGGCGATGCCCGCCTACGCGGTCGACCTGCTGGCCGAGCTGCTCGGCGGCGGCCTGCGCGGCAAGCTCGTCCTCATCCTCGGCGCGGCGTACCGCGGCGACGTGAAGGAGACCGCGTTCTCCGGCGTCTTCGGCCTGCGCGACGCGCTGCAGGCCGCGGGCGCCCGGCCGATCGTCGCGGACCCGCTCTACAGCGACGACGAGCTGGCGGCCCTCGGCCTGGAGGCCTGGCTCGGCGGGCCGATCGACGGCGCGGTGGTCCAGGCCGACCACGCCGCGTACCGCACGCTGACGGCGCAGGACCTGCCCGGCGTCGACGCGGTGGTCGACGGACGGGGCGTCCTGGACGTCGACGCCTGGCGGGCCGACGGCGTGGCGGTCCGGCGGATCGGCCGGGACGGCGTGCGCGAGGGCTGAGCGGGGCCGGCCCCCCGTGTGCGGGAGGGCACCCAGGGCCGCGGTCCGGGACGGCTATCGTTCCTTGGTCTGCGCAACCTTCTGAACAGCCCGGCCCTCCGCCGGCTCTCCCGCCGCGCGGCGCCCACCCGCGTCGACGTCCTCGCCGGTCTCGTCACCGCTCTGGCGCTGATCCCGGAGACGATCTCGTTCTCGATCGTCGCCGGCGTCGACCCGCGGATCGGGCTGCTGTCGTCCTTCACGTTCTCCGTCGTCATCGCGTTCGTCGGCGGGCGGCCCGCGATGGTCTCCGCCGCCGCGGGCTCCATGGCGCTCGTCGCGGCGCCGCTCGTGCGCGACCACGGCTTCGAGCACCTCGTGCTCGCCACGGTCCTCGCGGGCGTCCTGCAGCTCGGGCTCGCCCGGGCGGGCATCGCGCAGCTGCTCACGCGCCTGCCGACCGGGGCGACGCTCGGCTTCGTCAACGGCCTGGCGATCCTCATCTTCCTCGCGCAGATGGACCACCTCGTGTCGGTGCCGGTGGTGCTCCTCGTCCTGCTCGGGGTGGCGATCATCTTCGGCGGCCGGCACGTCGGCATCCGCGTCCCGCCGTCCCTGGTCAGCACCGCCGTGCTGACGGTCGTGGCCGTGGCGCTCGTCGCGAGCGCCCCCACCGTCGGCGACGAGGGCACGCTGCCGACGGGCCTGCCGGGCTTCCACGCGCCGGACGTCCCGTTCACCTGGGCGACCCTGTGGACCGTGCTGCCGACGGCGATCAGCCTCGCGGCGGTCGGGCTCGTCGAGTCGCTCCTCACCGCCGACCTCGTCGACCGGATGACCGGGACGGACTCGCCGAAGCGGCGCGAGGCCTACGGGCAGGGCGTCGCGAACGTGGTCACCGGCTTCTTCGGCGGCCAGCCGGGCTGCGCGATGATCGGCCAGTCGCTCCTGAACGTCGAGAGCGGCGGCCGCGGGCGCGTGTCGACCTTCGCGGCCGGCGCCTGGCTCCTGGCGCTCGTCGTCCTGCTGCACCCGCTCATGGAGATCCTGCCGACGGCCGCGCTCGTCGCGACGATGATCGTCGTCGCCCTGACGACCTTCGACTGGTCGTCGATCGCGCCCCGGCGGATGCGCGGCGCCCCCGTCGACACGGTCGTCATGGTGCTCACGACCGCGGTCGTCGTCGAGACGTCGAACCTCGCCTACGGCGTGGCGGCCGGCGCGATCGTCGCCTGGCTCCTCACCCGGCGCCGCCGCCGGGACACCGGCCTGCCCGACGACGCGCTGCACGCGCCGGAGCCGGCGCGGGCGGACGTGGACGTGCCCCGTCCGGGCGCCGCGGCCCCCGGCGTGGGCTGAGGCCGGACGCCTCCGGGGCGCGCCTCGGCGGTCGATGCGGCGAGCCGGACGATGCGTCGCCCGGCGCCGCTCCCCCCGCGGCTTCGTGCTGCACCTCTGCCCCTCAGGGCGACGGCGGCGCCGGGGTCGGCAGCAGCCGCTCGAAGTCCCCGGACCGGAACGGCTGCGGGTCCAGCGCGTCGTCCGGCGGCGTGTACGCGTTGTTCGGCAGATCGGCCTGCTGCCCCAGCAGCGTCGCGGGGTCCAGGAAGATGAAGAAGCGCGCCCAGCGGCCCTTCGCGTCGCCGTTCGTTCGCGGCTCCCCCGGGGCGCCCGTCCCGGTGGGTCCCGCCCCGGGCGCGTTGCGTACGCTGGACCGCGTGCAGCGCGCCGACCCCATCGCCCCGGACGCCCCGGGGCCGGAGGCTCCGACGGCCGGCCCCGGGGCGACCCCCGCGACCCCCGGGCCGGTCCCCGCGGCGGACGACGTCGCGATCGGTCCGGACCGTCCCCCGACGTCGTGGGGCTCCGTCGCGCTGCTCGCCGCGGGCGTCCTCGTCGTCCTGGCGGTCTTCGCCTCCCGCGCCGACCTCCAGCTCAACCGCGAGCTCGTGGTGCAGCTCGGGCGGTACGTCGCCTCCGCGGGCCTCGTGCTCCTGCTGCCCGGGTTCGCGCTCGCGCGCCTCGTCACGCCGCGGCACCTCGGCCGCTGGTGGCCGGTCCTCGTGCTGCCGCTCGGCCTGGCGGGCAGCATGGTCCTGCTCAGCGCGCTCGGGCTCCTGGGGCTGCGGCCGCGACCGGCGACCGTCGTCTTCCTGCTGCTCTCCGCCGCCCTGGCGGCCTGGACCCTGCGGCCCGGCCGCGCGCGGGTGCCGCGCGCGGACTGGCCCGCCAGCGTCGCCGTCCTCGTCGGCGCCGCCGGCGCGGGGCTCCTGACGCTCGTGCCCGCGCTGCACGCCGGGTTCCTCACCGTGCCGGGCACGAACCCCGACGCCCACCAGGTCGTCGGCGTCGCGTCGTTCCTGCAGGAGTCGTACCCCCTCGGTCGCAACACCGCCACCGCGCTGGACCAGATCCCGCCGGCGTGGAGCGGGCGCATCCCGATCTTCCACCCGTTCGGCGCCGCGATCGAGGTGGGCCTGACCGGGCCGATCCAGATGTTCGCGCCGTTCGTCGCGTTCCTCACCGCCGCCGCCGCGCTCGGGACGGGCCTCTTCGCCGCGGCCGCGCACCGGCTGTCCGGCTGGGGCGCGGGCCTCATCGCCCTGCTCGTCGGCGCGTCGGCGTCCCTGCTCTACAGCGCCCTGCACCCCTATTACAACCAGCTCTGGGGCATGTGCCTGATGACCGCGGCGCTCGCGCTCGCGTGGACCTGGCTGCACCACGACGACGCCCGCGCGGGCGCCCTGACGGTCGTCTTCCTCGTCCTGTCGCTCATCGCCTACCCGACGACCCTGCCCTACGCCGTCCTCGTGATCGCGGCGATCGGGGTCGGTGCCCGCGTCCGCCCGCGGATCCCGCCTGCGCTGCGCCGGCGCCTGCGCAAGGTGTGGCCGCTCGTCCTGCTCTTCTTCGGCATCTCCGTCCTGGGCGCGCTGGGCAAGCTCGCCGGCGTCCTCGGCCAGTTCCTCGGCGACACCCCCTTCTGGCAGGGCGACATCAACGTCTTCCCGCCGCACGGCGCCGCCTACGGCCTCGACGTGAACCAGCCGATCGTCCCGATCGCCGTGGCCGCGATCGCGGTGGCGACCCTGTTCCGCCGCGGCCGCCGGGCCGGCCTCGCCTGGCTGGGCCTCGCCCTGCTGCTGCTGCTCGTCGACTACGTCCTGCGCGGGCGCGGCACGGCGGAGTACGTCGACTACAAGCACGTGACCTTCACGGCCGTGATCCTCCTGCCGCTGGCCCTCGGCGGCGCGCTGCGCCTCGTGGTCGACGGGGTCGCGGCGCTGCGCGGCCGGACCGCCACCGCGGGGCCGGACGGCGCAGCGGGTGCGTCGGCGGCCGGGCCGACCGCAGCAGCGTCCTCGGCGTCCCGCGGCCGGGCCGCGTCCTCGGACGGCGCCGCCCGCCGCCGGGCCGCGGGCCGCCCGGCCGCCCTGGCCGCGGGTGCGGCCGGTGCCGCCGTGCTGCTGGCGTGGGTCGTCCCGGCGTCCTCCGCGTCGCGCGACCAGGTGCTGAACGCCGGGCAGAACGTCACGCCGCCGCTCTTCGACGTGCAGCGCTGGTCCGACGAGCTCCCGCGGGGCAGCTCCGTGCTGATCGACCTGCCGGCGTCCGGGACCCAGCTCTGGGCCACGCTGTTCCTCGGCCGCGACCACCCGCTCGCGACGACGGACCCCGTCTCGAGCACCACGACCTACTCCGTCGCCCCGCTCGGCCGGCGCGCGGACTACGTGCTGGGCCTGCGACTGGACCTCCGGTCGGGCCGACCCGTCCCGCCGCCGCGCTGGGCCGCGGGCGCCCCGATCCGGAGCGACTCGCAGTTCGGGCTGTGGCGCATGGTCGTCCCCGCCAGGGACGCCGCGCGCGTCCCCGAGACCGCGTCGGACGAGCTCGTCCTCCCGCACCCCGAGCCCCCGGGCGAGGCCGCCCGCCGCGCCCTGCTGGACATCACGGGCAACCCGTCGCGGTCCCCCGGCTTCTAGCGGCGCGGGGCGGGGGCTCGTCCCCGGGGCGGGCGCGTCCGGGGAGGCGGCGCGTCCCGGGAGGCGGCGCGTCCGCGGAGGCGGCGTCCGCGGAGGGACGCGTCGATGGAGGCGGCGGCCCGTCCCGCGGGCGCGTCCGGAGCGACGACACCACGACGGCCCGCCGCGACGGACGGCCGCCCGCCCACGCCCTCCCGCGACCGGGGTCAGGCCGTCGCGTCGACGGGGGCCGCGCGGCCGCCGTGGCCGCGGCGCTGGCTCTCGTCGGCCACGCGGACGAGGAACGCCGGGTTGCCCAGGAGGTAGCGCTTCCACATGCGACGGGGCTCGACGGCCAGGCGGAAGATCCACTCCCAGCCGTTGTCGGCCAGCCACGACGGGGCGCGCGGGACCTGGCCCGAGACGTAGTCGAAGAGGGCGCCGACGGTCCAGAGGACGGGCGACGGGCAGCGGCCCGCGACGGCGTCGGCCCACAGCTCCTGCTTCGGGCTGCCCATGCCGATCAGGACGAGGTCGGGCTGCACCGCCTCGATGTCCTCGAGGACCCGCTCGCCGTGCGGGGAGTCCGGGTCGAAGTAGCCGTGGTGGGTGCCGGCGATCCGCAGCCCGGCGTGCCGGGCCTGCAGCTGCTCGCCGGCGCGCGCGGCGATGCCGTGGTCCGAGCCGAGCAGGTAGAGCGACAGGTCGCGCCGCTCGCACAGGGCGGCGAGGTCCCAGATCCAGTCCGCGCCCGTCATCCGGTGCGGCGTCTCCACGTCGAGCAGGCGGGCGGCGAGGCGCACCCCGTAGCCGTCGCAGTAGACGAGGTCCGACGTGCGCAGGATCCGCCGCAGCTCCGGCACGAGGTGCGTCTGGTTCAGCACGTGCGCGTTGGCGTACATGACCCGCCGGGTGCGGCGCTCGGACGGCTGGGCGGCGCGGTGCTCGGCCACCCACGACGTGATGCGGTCGAGCATCGCCGGAGGCGTGTCCAGCTCGATGTCGATGTCGAACATCCGGACGGAGCCCGCGGGCTCGGGCGGGGACGGAGCGGGGGAGACCATGGAGGAAGGGCCATGCTAGACGCGACGCCGTCCCGGAGGGGGAAGACCCCGGCCGTTCCCGCCGACCGGCGGGGACGGAGTACGCGCGCGGTGGACGGCGCACCGGCGATGCCGCGGCCCGTGGGATCCTTGCCGGGTGACCCTGCGCGCCGCCTTCGATGCCCGGGACGCGCTGCACGCCGACCTCCGTGGCTGGGGGCGCTACGCCGCCGACCTGCTCGCCGCCCTCGGGCGCCGGGACGACGTCGAGGTGCGACCACACGCGGGCGGCGGGCGCCTGCCCGAGCTCGCCTGGGAGCAGCTGGGGTGGCCGGCCCGCCTGCTCGGCGACCGCCCGGACGTCCTGCACGCTCCGAACTGCTTCCTCCCGCTCGTGCGCCCGTGCCCGGGCGTCGTCACCGTCCACGACCTGGCCTTCGAGGTCCACCCGGACGACTTCTCCCCCCGCACGGGCTGGAAGTACCGCACGTTCACCCGTCGCGCGGTGGCCTCCGCCGAGGCCGTGATCTGCGTCTCGCGGGCGACCGCGGACGACGTCCTCGAGCGGTACGGGGCGGACCCCGCGCGGATCCACGTCGTGCCGAACGGTCCCTCCCTGCCGCTCGGCGACGACGGTCCGACGCCCGGGACCCACGACGCGCCGTTCGTGCCGGCGCCGTCGACCGCCGCGGGGCGCCGCGCCGCGGTGCGCAACGACCCCGAGCGCCCGTACCTCCTGGCGATCGGCGACCTGCGGGCCAAGAAGAACCTCGAGCGGCTCGCCGACGCCTGGCGCGTCTCGGGCCTGCCGCACCGGCTCGTGGTCGTGGGCGCGGGCGGCGCCGCGCAGGACCCCGCCACGCCGGAGGGCCGGCTGGCCGCGGGGTTGCGGGCGCGCGGCGTCGAGCTGCCGGGCTACCTGCCCGACGCCGACCTCGACCGGCTGCTGCGCGGCGCCGCGGCGCTCGTGCACCCGTCGCTCTTCGAGGGCTTCGGGCTCGTCGTGCTCGAGGCGATGGTCCGCGGGGTCCCCGTCGCCTGCAGCGACATCCCGTCGCTGCGCGAGACGGCGGGCGGCGCGGCCGTGCTCTTCGACCCGCGGGACGTCGAGGACCTCGCGCGCGGCCTGCACGACGTGGTCGACCGGCGGGACGCGCTGGCCGCCGCGGGGCGCGAGCGCTCGCGGGCGTTCTCGTGGGACCGCGCCGCCGCTGGCACGGTCGCCGTCTACCGTTCGGTGGCCTCGTGAGCCGCATCACGATCCTCATCCTCTCGGTCAACGAAGCCCCGCTCCTGCGGTGGTCCCTGCCCGCCGCGTGCGCGCAGGGCGCCGACGAGGTCGTCGTCATCGACAACGCGTGCACGGACGCGACGCCCGAGCTCGTCGAGCAGCACGGCGCCCGGCGCCTGCGCCTCACCCGCCGCCGCGGGTACGCCGCGGCGATGAACGCGGGCCTCGCCGCGTGCGGCGGCGACTGGATCCTCTGGTGCAACGCCGACTGCGTCCTGACGCCCGGCTTCCTCGACGCGCTGCGACCACACCTCTTCAGCCCGACCCTCGGCTCCGTCGTCCCGCGCCTCATGCGGGCGACGGGCATGGAGCCCGAGAAGCGCCTGGACGAGATCGACGCGGCGGGCATGACGATCGACCGCCGGCGCAAGAACACCCTCGTCGGCCACGGCGAGTCGCCCGACCGCTACACGCGCTCCGGCCCGGTCTTCGGCGGCGACGGCGCCTGCGTGCTCTACCGGCGCGAGTGCCTCGAGGAGTGCGCGATCGGCCTCGAGGTCCTCGACGAGGACATGGGCCTCTGGGCGACGGACGCCGACCTCGCGTGGCGCGCGCAGCTCCTGGGCTGGGAGGCGCGCTACGAGCCGCGCGCGGTGGCGTGGCACAAGCGCTTCTACAGCCCGTCGACCCGGTCGCAGGTCGACGAGGCGCACCGCCGCCTGCAGTTCACCAACCGGCTCCTGATGGTCATCAAGAACGAGACCCCGTCGGGGTTCCTGCGCTCGTGGCAGTCCATCCTCGGCTACGAGGTCCTCGCGCTCGGATGGGCCGTGCTGCGCGAGCGCTTCCTCCTGCGCGCGTACGTCGACGTGCTCCGCCGGCTGCC
>WLOB01000065.1 GCA_009699505.1 Actinomycetota bacterium
GGTCGCCCCGGCCACGCGCCGGGCGACCGCAACCGGCCCGGCTCCCCGCCGGGCCCGCAGGACCCAGGGACGAGGAAGGCCCCGGAGCGCGCTCCGGGGCCTTCGTCGTTCCTGGTCCGTCACCGTCCGGGGCGCCGCGCCACCCGAGGCGTCGCGCCACCCGAGGCGTCGCGCCACCCGGGGCGTCGCGCCACCCGGGGCGTCGCGCCACCCGGGGCGTCGCGCGTCCCGGGCGGGCGTCGCCCGCGGGGCGGACCGGCTCAGCGCCTCCGGGCGGCCTTCCTCGGCGCCTTGAACGCGATGCGCTTCCACTTCGACTTGTTGCCGGCCACGTCGACGGCGCGCACCCAGCGGGCGTTCCTCGGCCGGACCTTGAAGGACCGGGCCTTCGTCGGCTTCAGCGTCCGCGCGCCGGTCGGGCTCTGGTTCCGGGCGTACTGGATCGTGCTGACGCCCGACCCGGAGTCCTTCGCCGCGACCCGGACCGTCCCGGACGACGCCGTCGTCCGCGCGCTGATCGTCGCCGTCGTCACCGTCGGCGCCGTCGTGTCGAGCAGGATGTCGTCCGTGAACGTCTGATTCCCGTCGATGAGCGGGCCGACGAACCGCACGTAGACGACGCGCGCGCGGCGCTCGCTGCCGCGGGCGTCCAGCGTCCAGGAGTAGGTGTCGCTCGTGACGACGGGGACCTGCGTGGGCGTGTCGAACGAGCCGTCGTTGCTGATGAGGACGGCCGTCGCGCCGGCGGGCTCGCGGATGCGCAGCGACACCGCCGCGGTGCTCGTGGCCTCGGCGCCGCCGTTGATCGTCACGCCGACGCGCGTCGACGGCGTGGCGGGTGCGGCGGTGACGGCGACGCCGTCGCTGACCGCGGTCGCGGAGCCCCCGGCGTTCGTGGCGGTGACGGCCACGCTGATCGTCCGGCCGGCGTCCGCGGCGACGAGCGCGTAGCTCGTGCCGGTGGCGCCCGGGATCGCGACCCCGCCGCGCCGCCAGGCGTAGGCGTAGCCGGTGGGCGCGTTGCTCCACGACCCCTGGGTCGCGGTCAGGGTGCTGCCGACCACCGTGGTGCCCTGGATGCCAGGCCTCGCGGTGTTGGCGGGGGCGGCGACCGGGGTGGTCGGCGTGGGCGGGGTGACGGCCGGGCTCGTGGCGCTCGACGAGCCGCCGGCGTTCGAGGCGGTCACGACGCAGGTGATGGCGCGGCCGGCGTCGGCGGAGGTCGGGGTGTACTGGCTGCCCGTCGCGACCTCGCCGCCGTCGCGGCGCCAGCTGTAGGCGTAGCCGGTCGGCGCGTTGGACCAGGAGCCCTGCGTGCACGTGAGCTGCTGGCCGACGGCGACGGTGCCCTGGATCGACGGGGCGCCGGTGCTGACCGGCGCCGGCGTGACGGGGGCGGCGGCGGGCGTGACCGCGGCGCTCGTGGCGGTGGCCGAGCCGGCGCCGTTCGTGCCGGTGACGACGCAGGTGATGGCGCGGCCGACGTCGCCCGACGTGACGGCGTAGGTCGAACCCGTCGCGACCTGGCTGCCGTCGCGGCGCCAGCTGTACGTGAAGGTCGGGCTGCCCGTCCACGTGCCCGGGTTGCAGGTCAGCGTCTGTCCGACGACCGCGGACCCGGCGATCGACGGCGCCCCGGACGTGGGCGGCTGCGTCACCGGACCGCCGGAGGTCCCGGAGGCCTCGGCGGCCCAGTAGGTGAAGGAGTACTGGTCCATGCGCTGGACCCGCGAGTTGCCGGAGTCCGCGACGAAGAGGTTGCCCTTCGTGTCGTTGTTCTCCTGGCCCGCGACGTCGAACGCCTGCGGGCCGCTGAAGAGCCCGGTGCCGTTGCCGGTGCCCCCGCGGTAGCGCAGCTGGTTGCCCTTGTCGTCGTAGATCCGGACGATGTCGTACCGGAGGTCGCCCACGAAGAGCTGGCCGTACTCGTCGACGTAGAGGTCCGACGGGGTGAAGTCGTACTGCCGCAGGGCGTCGGGTCCCGCGCCGAGGTCCGCCGGCGCGAACGACGTGACGGCCTGCGCCTCGGGCAGGGCGACGTAGACCGCGCGGGTGTTCGTCGGCCCCGTCAGGTACCGCGGAGAGGCGATGCGCCCCGGTCGCGAGGTGGTGGCCGCGGTCCTCGTGACGGCGAGCGTCGGCGACGCGGGGTCGAGCTTCAGGACCTGGTTCGCGCAGGGGTGCGAGACGTAGAGGGCGACCGGCGTGGTCGAGGCGCCGTCGACGCGCACGTCGATCCCGCCGAACCTCGTGGCGTCCGGGGCGACGCCGGCGGTGCACGCGGGCAGCTGCGTGCCCTTGACGAACTGGCCGCCCCTTGTGAACTCCTGAACGCGGAGGTTGCTGTCGAGGACCCAGACGTGGCCGTCGGCGCCGGGGGCGACCGCGATGCCGACCGCGCCGCCGAGCTGGCCGGCGCCCGTGCCGGCCGTCCCCCAGGCGGGGAGCGCCGTGGTCGAGCCGTCGACGGCGATGCGCTGCACGCCGCCGGAGAGGGGGTAGCCGACGTAGGAGGTGCCGTCGGAGCCGACCCCGATCGCTGAGGGCTGCTCCGCCAGCGCTGCGGGAGCGGCGAGGAGCAGGCCGAGGAGGGCCAGGGGGACGGCGAGGAGTCGTCGGGACATCGGGGGTCCTTGGTCGGGGGATCCGGCCCGGACCGAGGGGGCCTCGCCGGGTCGTGCGGCGCGCTCGGGCGGCCGCGCGCCCGCCGACCCTACGACCTCGCCGCCGCCCTTCGCAACGTCCCCCCCGGGGTGACTTCCGCGTGGGCCGGGGTGAACCGGGATCCCCGTGACAGACGGGTGATCCGGGGCCTCCACCACTCGGTGCGTACCCCATCCACCGACCGGCGCTCCACCCCCGCGCCGCGGTCCCTCGGCGGCGCGGTGGGCCGCGCCCCGGGCCCGGCCCGGGGCGCGTCGTCGGCTACTTGCCGCCGACGTGGTACAGGTGCAGCCCGCCGCCGGAGCAGCTGAACGCGAGGTAGTTGTAGCGCGTGCTCACGCCGACGTCGGTGACGTCCCCGCGGCCGTCGGGGCACTGGCCCTGGGGCACGTCGTAGCCGCCGGTCTTGCCCGAGTCGAGCACCTGCACGATGAGGCAGGCGTTCGTGCCGTTGCCGAACGCGACGGCGCTGCCGCCGCCGTTGATCGTGGTCGGCGACGACGTGCGGCCGAGCGCCTTCAGGCCCTTGGCCGACGGGGAGGCGATGATGCCCAGCTTGTAGGCGGTGCCGCCGCGGTCGAACGAGACCGCGCGGACGAGCCCCTGCTGGCGACCGCCGCCCGGGAACCCGGCGTCGGCCTGCGGGTCGCTGCCCACGGCGACCTTCTTGCGCTTGCCCTTGGCGGTGATCGTGAAGATCGAGCCGTTCTGCCCGTAGGCGGCCTGCGCGCCGTTCAGCGTCGTGGTCGGCGTGTTGAAGCCGGAGCCGGAGGCGAGCTTCTTCGCCTTCCCGCCCTTGACGACGTAGATCCCGGAGTCCGTCGTGACGTAGAAGACCTTGGAGTCGCCGGAGATGCCGACGCCCGTGGCCGTGCCCGGGACGTTCAGGCGCTTGATCCCGCCGCCGCCGGCGTTCGCGACGTAGGCGGAGACGCCGGTCGGGTTGCCGCCCGGCAGGTTGGTCGCCTTGGAGAGGAACGCCATCTTCGACGGGCCCTTGGCCGCGTCGCCCTTGCCCGTGAAGCCCGAGAGCGACGGGTGCCACGAGTCGCCGTTGGCGGGGCCGCCCTGCCCGGCGGAGATCAGCGTCGTGCCGCCCCGCTGCCAGGGACCGCCGTCGTTCTTGATCTCGCCGATGCGGGTCGCGACGAAGACGTTCTTGACCCCGGGCAGCGCGCCCGCCGTCGTGTCCGTCGCCTTCAGCACGTACGCCAGGCGCTTGTTCTTGCGGCCGTCGAGCGAGAACTCGGGCTCGGTGACCTCGCCGGCGCCGACGATGGTCTGCTGCTTCGCCCCGTACTTCGCGACGTAGCTCGGGTTGACGTAGTTCGTCGCGCAGGAGCCGGCGCGGGTCGCGGCCTGCTCGCCGGTCGCGGCCGAGGACGACGCCGCGGCGACGCCGGAGACGGTGACGAGCGCGGCGGCGCCCATCGTGGCGGTCGCGACGCCGAGGCGGCGGCCGAGACCTGAATTGCTGTTTGCCGACATGCGTACGAGGGTAACGCCCGTCGCGCGTCCTCGCGCTGATTCTCATCCCACCATCGGGGGAGCCGACCCGGCCCCGCGTTCCGCCCGTCGACCGGCCCGCGCGCGGCCGACCCGGGTCGGCCGTCCCCGTGCCCCGCGAGGCCCGCCGGGGCGGGGCCGCGGACGATGCGGCGCCCGACCGCTGGCCTATGCTCCGTGGGGTGTCCGCTGCCGAGTCGCTGGCGATCGCCCAGGTCACGCCGTACCCCCTCGAGGCGGACCACCCCGTCACGGCGCACGTCCTGCGCCTGGCGGACGAGCTGGGCGCCCTCGGCCACCGCGTCGTCGTGCTCGCCGCGTCGCGCGACGCGGCCCGGGTGGCGGAGACCCGTCGGCGCCTGAAGGCCGACGCCGCCGCGCTGCTGCCCGACGCCGGCGCCGATCCCGTCGTCCTGGCCGTCGGCGAGGCGCTCCCGGCGATCCCCGGGGTCGACCGCGCGCCGACGCTCGCCGTCGACGCCGCCCGGACCGTCGACGACGCGCTGTCGCAGATCGCCTTCGACCTCGTCCACGTCCACGAGCCGTTCGGCCCGTCCGTGTCGAGCGCCGCGCTGCGCCACAGCCGCGCGCTGAACGTCGGCACGTTCCACCTGCCCGCGGAGCGCTTCATCGCCGGGATGGGCGCCGGGGCGTCCGGCGGCTCCGGCGGCGGCAGCGACCTGCTGCGCAAGCGCTCCGGCCGCCTCCTGGGGCGCCTGGACGACCGCCTCGCCACGAGCGCCGCGACCGCCGCGCTCGTGGCCCGCTCCTTCCCGATCGGGCGCGGGTACGCCCCGCGCGTGCCCCCGCCCCCGTACGCCGGGCTCGCCGAGGACGAGGCCCCCGACGGCGTGCCCGTCCCCGACGCCGCCACGCCGGCCCCCGCGACCACGGACACCGGGGACGCCGGCGCGGCCACGGCCCCGTCGACCGCCGTCGCGACCCGCCGCCCGGTCCACGTCGTCCTGCCGCTGGACGAGGAGCGCGCCGCCCGGCGCACCGCGATGCGCGCGCTGCGCCGCCTGGGCACCGACCTCGACTGGCGGGCCACCGTCGTGGTCGCCGACGACGACGTCGTGCCGGTCGGTGCGGGCAACCTGGGTGCGCACGCCCGCGACCGCGTCTCGTTCGTGCCCGCGCACGTGCTGCCGGAGGACGCCGACGTCGTGGTCCTCGCGTCGACCGGCACCCGCCCGGCGCCGCACATCCTGGTCGAGGCGCTCCAGAACGGCGCGGTCCCCGTCGCCAGCCGCATCGACGTGCACGACGAGCTGACGGACGGCGGGCGCCGCGGACCGCTCTTCGAGCCCGGCGACGTCGACGTCCTGGTGCAGCAGCTCGAGCGCCTGATCGAGCGCCCGGAGGAGCTCGCGAGGTTCCGCGGCGCGGAGCTCGAGCACCCGCTGACCGAGCCGGACTGGGACGCCTACACCGCCTGGGTCGTCGACCGCTACGACGCGCTCCTGGCGCGCCGCCACGACCGCGACCGCTTCGACCCCGCCGTCGTCGCCCGGCTGCGCGAGCGCCCGCTCATCGACGTCGACCTGCACATGCACACGGACCACTCCGGCGACTGCGCCACGCCGGTCGAGGTGCTGCTGGACGCCGCGCGCAGGCAGGGCCTCGGCGCGATCGCCGTCACGGACCACAACGAGGTCTCCGGCGCGCACGAGGCCGCCGCGAAGGCCGCGGAGTACGGCGTGAAGATCATCATCGGCGAGGAGGTCAAGACCGCCGACCAGGGCGAGGTCATCGGCCTCTTCATCGAGGAGCGGATCCCGAAGGGCGTGACCCTGCAGGAGGCCATCGCCGACATCCGGCGGCAGGGCGGGCTGGTCTACGTGCCGCACCCGTTCGACCGGATGCACTCCGTGCCCGACTACGAGCACATGCTCGACATCGTCCACGAGATCGACGCGGTCGAGGTCTTCAACCCGCGCGTGGCGATCGCCTCGTTCAACGAGGAGGCGGCCCGCTTCGCCGCGAAGTACCGGATGGTCGCCGGGGCGGGATCCGACAGCCACGTCGCCCAGGGCCTCGGGTCCGTCCGGCTGCGGATGCGCGACTTCGACGGCCCGGAGGAATTCCTCGCCTCGCTGGCCGACGCGGAGATCCGCACGAAGTCCGGGACCCTCGTCTACGTGCAGGCCCTGAAGTTCCTCGAGACGGTCGCCACGCCCGCCCCCGCGCGCCGGCTGGTCCGCGAGCGCCGCGTCCGGCGCGCGACGCGGGGCTGACCGGCCGGGCGGCGCACGACCGGGCGGGGCGCCGCGGATTGGAGGCGCCATGCGGCCCGGTGCCGAGCGGCCGGGTGCCAGAGCTCGGGGGTCGAGGCACGCCGGGCCACGTCGCGGACGCTGTGCCGGGCGCCCGGGCGAGCGCCCGGCCGACCGCGGGCGTCCCGGCCTATCCTCGCGGGGTGCGGCGGCGATCCCCTCCCCCGTGGGCGCTGACCGCGGCCCTGGCGCTCTCCTACCTCCTGGCGACCCCGCCGACGACCGACACGGCGGCGCAGTGGCACCGCGTCGACCTGGCGCGCGACGGTGTCTGGCTCTTCGACCTGTCCTGGTTCGGCGGCCACCACCTGCCGGGCTACAGCGTGCTCATGCCGCTGCTGGGCCTCGTCCTCGGGCCCGCGGCCATCACGGCGCTCTCCGCCGTCGCCGCCGCCTGGGCCTTTCACCGCCTCGCCCGCCCGCTCTGGCCCGGCACCGCCGGCGCGGTCGGGTCGTGGTGGTTCGCGGCCGGCGTCGGCGCCCTGCCGTTCACGGGCCGGACGGCCTTCCTGCTCGGCACCGCGATCGCGCTGGGGACCCTGCTCGTGGCGCGTCCGGGCGGCGCCTCCGGCGGGAGGACGAGGGGCGCGGGTCGCGCGACGACCGACGCCGGCCCGCCCACCTCCGACGCCGGCCGATCGACGGCGGACGACGCCGACCGCGCGGTCACCGCTCCAGGCTCCCCGTCGCGGACGGGCCCCCGCACCGCCCTCGGGGTCCTCGGCGGCGTCCTCACCGCGCTCGCCAGCCCCGTCGCGGCGCTCTTCCTCGCGATGGTCGCCGGCGCCTGGTGGCTCGGGGGTCTGCGCCGGACCGGCGGGGACGGGCGCGACGTCGTGGTGCCCGCGGCCGTGGCCGCCGCCGCCCTCGTCGCCGCCGGCGCCCTGTCCGCCGCGTTCCCCACCGGCGGGTCCGAGCCGTTCTCGCCCACCGCCCTCTGGCCGGCCGTCGCCGCGCTCGCGGCCGTCCTCGTCGTCGTGCCGCGGGAGCAGCGCGCGCTGCGCATCGGCGTCGCGCTGTACCTCGTCGGCGTGCTGCTGGCCGGGTTCCTCTCCACACCGATGGGCGGCAACTCCACCCGTCTGGCGGCGATGGCCGGCGGCCCCGTCGTGGCCGCCGCGCTCTGGGGGCGCCGCCCCGTCGCGCTCGCGGTCCTCGCCCTGCCGCTGCTGTGGTGGGGGGCCTACCCGCCCGTCCGCGACGCGGCGCAGGCGTGGGGCGACCCGAGCACCCGCGCGTCGTACTGGGCCCCGGTCGCCGACGACCTCACCGCCCGCGTCGCCGCGTCGCCCGGCCGGGTCGAGCTCGTGCCGACCGCCCGTCGCGGCGAGGCGCGGTGGATCCCGTCCGCCGTGCCGCTCGCGCGGGGCTGGATCCGGCAGTTCGACCGGGACCGCTCGCCGCTCTTCTACGACGACCTCGACGGGCCGCCGACCCCCGCGGACTACCGGGCGTGGCTGCAGGACGCGGCCGTCTCGTGGGTCGTCCTGACGGACGCCCCGCTCGACGGCGCGTCGCGGAACGAGGCGGCGCTCCTGCGCGCCGGGCGGGTCCCCGGGGTCGTGCGCGCGGGCGGCGGCCCGCACTGGGCCGTGTGGCGCGTGGTGCGCCCGACCCCCCTCGCGAGCTGGGCGCCGGACGACGCGGGAGCACGGTCGGGCGACCCGGGAGCAGGGCCCGGCGCGGCCCCGCGGACGCTGCGGACCGGTCCCGGATCGATGACCGTCGCGGTCCCGCGGGCGGGGCTCGTCGACCTGCGGATCCGCTGGAGCCCCTACCTGCGGGTCCGCGGGCAGGACGGCGCGGGGCGGTGCGTCACCCGCGGACCCGGGGGCTGGACGCTGGTGCGGACCGCCGTTCGCGATACGCTGACCGTGGACGCCGCACCCGCGGCGCCGTGGCGCCGACCCGGCCCGGAGGACTGCGAGCCGTAGTCCCCGCGGTGGGATCCGTCGCCCGCGACCGGTCCCGCCTCATGCTCGCCTTCCTCACCCGCCCCAGTCGCCTGCTGCCCAACGGGCCGATCGACGCGGCGCTGCAGCTCGTGGTCGTGGTGATCGCCTACACGCTCTACCAGAACACCCGCGGGCTGATCAACGACCAGCTCGGGGCGAGCCAGGCCTTCGCCAACGCGGACTGGATCGTCTCCACGGAGCGGCTGCTGCACCTCGACATGGAGGCCGGGATCCAGTCCTTCGCGCGCAGCGTGCCGGGGCTCTCCGACGCGGCGAGCCTCATGTACCTCAACGCCCAGTTCTCCGTGACGTTCGGGGCGATGATCTACATCTACCTGCGCCACAACGAGGCCTTCGGCTTCGTCCGCAACATGTTCATCGGCGCCTGGACGCTGGCGCTGATCGGCTACGTCCTGCTGCCGACGGCCCCGCCGCGGCTCGTCCCCGGCCTCGGCATCCACGACGCCGTGGCGGAGATGACGAAGGTCGACCCGGCGGACCAGACGTCGACGGTCTCCAAGCTCTTCAACCCGTACGCGGCGGTGCCGTCGATGCACGTCGGGTTCTCGCTGATGATCGGCATCCCCCTCGCGCGGCTCAGCCGGCACCGGGTCACGAAGGTCTTCTGGAGCGCCTACCCCGTGGTCGTGCTCTTCGTCGTCATGGCGACGGGCAACCACTTCTTCCTCGACGGCGTCTTCGGCGCGCTGGCGGTCGGCATCTCCGCCCTCGTCGCCCGCCGCCTCGGACAGCTCCGCCCGCACGCGTGGCAGTTCGGCGCCCGGGAGCCGGTGCCGGAGGGCGCCGCCTCCTGAGGGCCGCCGACCCGGGGGCCGCACGGGTCCTGCGGTGCCTCGGGGTGCCACCGGATCCTGCGCGCGATCCGCCGCCCGCCCGGGTTCTCCTGCCCCGCACGGCGTGCAGCACGACTTGCTGCATCCGGCAACAGGGGCTGCAACCGCGAGGACGACGCGCCGACGCGGGCAATCAGCACCCCAGATGCCCGTGACCGACGACGAGATCCACGACAAGTACCTCGAGCGTGCGATCCGCGAGATCAACGCTCTCAACCACGACGTGCAGGACGCGCGTCCCGACGACGCGTCGGTGGCGGTGGTGGGCTCCGGTCATCCACAGGCCGACGTGCTGCTGCTGAAGCACCACGCCTCCCGCGAGGAGGTCGAGGAGGGCGTCGCGTTCTACGGCCGCTCCGGTGCCGCCGTGCTCAAGAGCTTCGGCCGCCTCGGCGTCGACCCGATGACGGTCTACGGGACACTCTGCGACAAGTGGCCGAGCCCCGGGCGCCCGTCGGACGAGCCGGGCCTGCTGCCCGCGGCCGGCGCGCGCTTCCTCGCGGAGGAGATCGCGATCGTTCAGCCGCGGATGATCGTCGTCATGGGCGCCGACGCGCTCGAGGTCCTGAACGGCCTGGACGTGCCGATGGCCGAGACCCTGCGGGACGACCCGGGCGCGATCCAGCGGTTCACGCCGGCGTGCCAGGCGCTCGTGACCCCCGCGGTCGACGACGCGCTCGACGAGCTCGGGGCCAAGCAGGCGTTCTGGACCGCCTTCCGGGAGCTCGGTCGGTGGCACGACTCGCTGCCCCCGTACTAGCGGTCCTCGGCGCCCTCGCGGCGCTGTTGCTGCTGGCACCCCTGCTCCCCGAGCTGCAGCCGCCCGCCCGGGCGGCGCTCGTCGCGGCCGTGCCGCCCCTCGCCCTGATCGGCGCGGCGGCGTACGTGCTCGGTCCGCTCACGCGGATCCCCCTCGCGCTGGCCGCGCTGGCCGCCGCGGGGCTCCTCGCGACGGCCGCCGCGGCGGCGCTGGGCGCGCACGGGGCGGGCACGCTGCCCGAGACGCTCCTGGCGATCGCCCTGGGCCTGCTCTTCGCGCGCGTGTTCGACGTCGGCGCGTTCGTCGTCGGCCTGCCGGTCGTCATCGGGGTGGTCGACCTCGTCACGACGCTGCCGTCCGCGACGGTCAGGACGTGGCCGATGCCCGTGTCCGCCGGCGACCCGCTGCTCCTCGAGCTGCCCTCGTGGAGCGCGCAGACGGCGGCGGGCGAGATCTCGATCGCCACCGTGCTCTTCCTCGCGGCGCTCCAGGGCTACGCGGTCCGCGAGCGCCTGCGCCCGGCCGGCGCGGCCGTCGGGATGACCGTCGGGCTGCTGCTGGCCTACCTCCTCGAGTGGCGGACCGACCGCGCGATGCCGTTCACGGCGTTCGTGGCCGGTGGCTTCCTGCTCGCCTGCTCCGACGCGCTGCCCCGGTGGCTGCGGGGCGGCGGCATCGAGCGGGGCTGAGGGGGCAGACCGGGCCGGCGGTCGGATCGGTCGGTCGGCCGCGGGCCCTGCGCGGCTCAGTCGAACGTCAGGACGATCTTGCCGAGCTTGCCGCCACCGGTGAAGTGGTCGTACGCGGCCGCCGCCTCGTCGAGCGGGTAGGACGCCGCGACGGGCACCGTGATCGCGCCGCGGGCGACGAGCGGCAGGACCTCGCGCTCGATGCGGCGGGCGGCCGCGGCCTTCTCCTCCAGCGGGCGGGCGCGCAGCGTCGACGCCATGAGCCGACCGCGGGCGCTCATGAGGCCGAAGAGGTTGATCTCGCCCTTCGGCCCGGCACCGACGCCGATCACGACGATGCGGCCGCCCGTCGCGAGGCGCCGGACGTTCACGCCGAGGTTCGGCGCGCCCACGAGCTCGAGGACGACGTCGAACGGCGCCGCGTCGTGCTCCTTCGACTCGAGCAGCTCCGGGAAGACGACCTCGTCGGCCCCGAGCGCCGCGACGCGGTTGTGCAGCTCCTGGTTGCGGACGGACGCGGTGACGTGCGCGCCCATCGCGTGCCCGAGCTGGACGCCCGCCGTGCCGACGCCCCCTGCCGCGCCGTGGACGAGCAGGCGCTCGCCCGGCCGCAGCCCGGCCTGCGTGACGATCGCGTCGTGCGCGGTCGTGAAGACCTCGGAGAAGCCGCCGGCCTGCGCCCAGTCCAGGCCGTGGGGCGCCGGGGTGATCTGCCGCTCGTGCACCTTGAGCAGCTCGGCCTGCCCGCCGCCCCCGGTGATGCCGGTGACGCGGTCGCCGACGGCGAAGCGCTCCGCGGCCGGTCCGAGGCCGACGACCTCGCCGGCGAACTCGAGCCCCGGGATGTCCTGCGGGTGACCGGGCGGGGCGGGGTACTTCCCCGCCCGCTGCAGCACGTCGGCGCCGTTGAGGCCCGCCGCGCGCACGCGGACGAGGACCTCGCCGGGGCCGGGCTCCGGATCGGGGTGCTCGGCGACGACGATCCCGCCGTCCTTGATCGTGGCGGCACGCATGGGCACCACGCTACCCGTCGCGGTGCGGAGGACCGCGGCGACGGCGGAGGTCGGGGCACCGGGCCTGGATGGCGGCGGTGGCGGGGACGTCCGCGACGGCGGGGCGGTGGGGCGGTGCGGCGGGGCGGCGGGGCGGCGGGGCGGCGGGGCGGCGGGGCGGCGGGGCGGGGACGTCCGCGACGGTGGCGCGGCGGCCGGCGACGGAACCTGGTCGTGATCTCGACGCTCCCGGCGGACGAATCGCGACCAGGTCCGTGCGAGGCCGGCCACCGCCCCGCCCCGGGGGCGCGTCGGACGTCGTACGCACGCGCGTCGACGTGGCGCCCTGCCGCTCGACCCCGACGTCCTTGCATGCTGCAACTCCGCTAGATTCCGGGGCGAATGGCCGCCAAGCGCCCCAGCGACCCGATCGACCACCTGCAGCTCGAGCTGGCGATCCTGGCCCGGCGGACCGAGCGGGTGCGCGTCGCCTCGCTCGACGTCGCCCGGTCGCCGCTGGACCGCTCGGGCTACCTGCTGCTCGCGCTCCTGGAGAGCCGCGGCGATCAGACGATGAGCCAGCTCGCGCTCGCCTTCGACCTCGACGCGTCGACGGTCACCCGGCAGATCGCGCCGCTCGAGCGCCGCGGCTTCGTCGACCGGACGCGCTCGACGGAGGACCGCCGGGCGACGATCGTGTCGATCACCGACGCGGGCCGCAAGGAGCGCGAGCACGTGCGCCGCGCCCGCATCGAGTACCTCACGGGCCGCCTGTCGGACTGGGACACGGCCGACGTCGCGAAGCTCGCCGAGCTCATGGACCGCTTCAACCAGACGCTGGCGACGGCCAGCGGCGCCGACGACACGGCCGTCGAGAAGCAGCAGCCGCGCGGACAATCCGGCACGGATGCACTCATCGACCTCGTGACGGAGCGAAACCGGGGCTGAAACCCCAGGCGAGAGCCCGGGGCGGGGGCCCGGAGCGGGGGCCCGGGGCGGGGGCCCGGAGCGGGGGCCCGGGGCGGGGGCCGGCCCGTTCCCCCTCTCCTTCCCCTACGCCACGCGGTCGAGCACCGCGACGCACTCCACGTGGGGCGTCTGCGGGAACATGTCGACCGGGCGGACCTTGCGCAGGACGTAGCCGCCCTCGACGATCCGCTGGGCGTCGGGCGCGAGCGTCGTCGGGTTGCAGGAGACGTAGACGATGCGCTTCGGCGCGGCCTCGACGATCCGCCGGCAGACGCGCGGGCCGAGGCCGGCGCGGGGCGGGTCGACGATCAGGACGTCCGGGCGGCCGGCGAGCTCGATCGCGTCGGGCAGCCCGGTCCGGGCGTCCGAGGCCAGGAACTTCGCGTTGCGGATGTCGTTCAGCGCCGCGTTCGTCGCGGCGTCCTGGATCGACTCCTCGACGATCTCCACGCCGATGATCTCGCCGGCGTGCGAGGCGAGCGTCAGGCCGAGGGAGCCCGAGCCGCAGTAGAGGTCGAACACGCGCTCCCAGCCCTCGAGCCCGGCGTACTCCGCGGCCAGGGCGTAGAGCCGCTCGGCCATCACGGTGTTCGTCTGGAAGAAGCCCTCGGGCGAGATCCGCAGGCGCAGGCCGCGCACCTCGTCGTGGATGTACGCGCTGCCGGAGACGACGTCCGTGTCGCCGCCGTAGGTCGTCTCGCCGACCTGGCTCATCTGGGTCCAGAGCACGCCGGTGGGCGGGACGGCCAGCGTCTCGTTGAGGTGGTTCGCGAGACCCGACACGTCGAACTCGCCGACGGAGGTGACGATCCGGACCTGCAGCTCACCCGTGCGGGCGCCCTCGCGGACGACGAGGTTGCGCAGGAGGCCCTGGTGGAGCTTGCGGTCGTAGGCCGAGAGACCCTGCTCGACGCACCAGGCGTAGACGGCGTTGCGCGCCTCGTTGCCGACCTCGGACGCCAGCAGGCAGTCCTCGATGTGGACGATGTCCTGCCACGAGCCGGCGGCGTGGAAGCCGAGCTTGAGCGCGCCCTCGCCGTCCTCGCCGAAGGAGTACTCGAGCTTGTTGCGGTAGCGCCACTGCTGCTCGGACGGGACGATCGGCTCGATCTCGACGTCGGTGTGGCCGCCGAGGCGCCGCAGCGCGTCCTCGACCTGGCCCGCCTTGATCTCGAGCTGGCGCTCGTACGGGAGCACCTGCCACGGCGCGCCGGGGTGGTGGGCGACCTCGGGGATCCGCTCCTCCGACGGCACGAGGACCTCGTCGATGACGGCCTCGCCGTAGTCCTTCTTGCGCTTCGTGATCGTGCCGCGGACGACGTCCCCCGGGATGCCGCCGCGGACGAAGACGACCCAGCCGCCCTCCGTGCGGGCGATGCCGTTGCCGCCGTGCGCGAGGGACTCGACCTTGAGCTCGAGCTGCTCGCCGCGGTGCGGGCGCGGCGGGCGCTGCCGCTTGGGCTTCGTGACGCCGCCGTTCTCGCGCATCTCCTCGCGCGGGTCGACGGCGGGCGCGCCTGCGGCCGTCGCGTCGGCGACGTCGTCGGTCCCGCCGGCCGGGGCCTCGACGCCCGCGTCGCCCTCGACGGTGGCGACGGCCGCCTCGTCGACGGTCCCGGTCTCGGGCGAGGACGACGGGCCGGCCGCGTCCGCGACGGGCGACTCCGACGGAGCGTCCGCGGCGGCGGGGTCGGTGCGGGGCGTCTCGTCGGGCATGGACCAAGGGTCGCACGAACGCGCGCGCACGGCCCGGACGGGCCCGCGGCAGGCGCATTCCAATCCCGACCGGGCCTGTTGGCATTCCCGGGGGGCGTGCGCTATGTTCCTCCCGTGGTCGGAGAAGTTCGGGTAACCGAACTCTTCTGATGAGACCGCCCCGGGAGCGTTCCCGGTGACCGATCCGCCATGAGGCCGCCGGACCGCGAGGTCCGGCGGTGGGGACCGGTCGCCGGGCGCGTCGCCCGGGACGACCCCTGCTTCTCCGCGATCACGACGCGTCGCCGACCCCGGTGTGAGGGCCGGACGGCGACGAGGGAACCGGCCGGCCCCGCGTGTTGAGGGACGCGCGGGCGCGGGGTCCGGACA
>WLOB01000066.1 GCA_009699505.1 Actinomycetota bacterium
CAAGGACCTTGATGCTCGACTACCAGACCCCTCGAATCACCCGCGAGTCCGTCGAGGACAACCGCGGCACGTTCACCATCGAGCCCCTCGAGCGCGGCTTCGGCTACACGTTCGGCAACTCGCTCCGTCGCGTGCTGCTGAGCTTCCTCTCCGGCGCGGCGGTCACCAACGTCCGCATCGAGGGCGTGGCGCACGAGTTCACGACCCTCGAGGGCGTGGCCGAGGACGTCACCGACATCGTCCTGAACCTCAAGACGCTCGTATGCCGGATGCACTCCGACGCGACCGAGGTCGAGGCCCCGCTCGTCGCCGAGGGCCCGGGCGAGATCACCGCGAAGGACATCGACCTGCCCGCGGGCGTCGAGATCCTGAACCCCGAGGCGCACATCGCGACCCTCGAGGCCGGCACGAAGCTCGAGGTCTACCTGACCATCGGCCAGGGCCGCGGCTACCGCTCCGCCGACGAGAACAAGACGGCGGACCAGCCGATCGGCGTCATCCCGATCGACTCCATCTTCTCGCCGATCCGCCGCGTCGCCTACCGCGTCGAGCCGGCCCGCGTCGGCCAGCGCACCGACTTCGACCAGCTCACGCTGGACATCGAGACCGACGGCTCGCTCGAGCCGGGCGAGGCGCTCCGCGAGGCCTCCGAGATCCTCATCCAGCAGCTCGCGGTCTTCACGGACCCCGACCGCGTCGAGGAGCTCCGCGCCTCCGTCGGTGGCGAGCTCGAGGACGGCCTCGTCGGCGACCACGGCTACGGCGACCCGACCGACGAGATGATGATCGAGGAGCTCGAGCTCGGCGTCCGGTCGTACAACTGCCTCAAGCGCGCCGGCATCCAGACCGTCGGCGACCTGACCTCGAAGACCGAGGCCGAGCTGGCCGCGATCCCGAACTTCGGCAAGAAGTCCATCGACGAGGTCGTCGAGACCCTCGCGGCGCGGGGCTACGGCCTCCGCGACGAGTAGCCCCCGGGCACCGTCGAGCCGCTCCCCGCCGCCAGAAAGACCCACACGATGCGCCATCAGAAGAACCGCCACAAGCTCAGCCGCGACAGCGCGCACCGCAAGGCCCTGCTCCGCAACCTCTGCAAGGAGGTCATCGAGCACGAGCGGATCAAGACGACCGAGGCCAAGGCCAAGGCGCTGAAGCCCGAGATCGAGCAGCTCATCACGCTCTCGAAGGGCGGCGACCTGCACGCCCGTCGCCAGGTCCTGCAGAAGCTCGGCCAGGACAAGTTCTCGGCCTACAAGCTGATCGAGGACATCGCCCCCCGCTACATGGAGCGTCCGGGTGGCTACACCCGCATCCTGAAGCTCGGGCCGCGGAAGAGCGACGCCACCGAGATGGTCCTCATCGAGCTCGTCTAGCACCCTCCGCGTCGCCGTCCCGGCGACGCACCGACGGCGGAGCCAGGCTCCGCCGGCCCGACACGGCCGCCCTCCGGGGCGGCCGTCGTCGTTCCCGGGCGTGGACCGAACCGCGCGAGAGGGCCGCGTCCGGCAGGATGGCCGCCGGTGACCCACGTCCGCCTGGAGATCGAGTACGACGGCACGGACCTGTGGGGCTGGGCCTCGCAGCCGGGCATCCGCTCCGTGCACGGCGAGCTGTCGCGTGCCCTGCGGACGATCCTCCGGCGCGACGTCGCCCTGACCGTCGCCGGGCGCACCGACCGCGGTGTCCACGCCGTGGCGCAGGTCGCGTCGTACGAGGGTCCCGCGCCCGACCTCTACGGGCTCAACGCCGTGCTGCCCGGGGACGTCGCCGTCCGGGCCGCCGTCGAGCTGGACGTGCCGTTCGACGCCCGCCGGATGGCCACGAGCCGCACGTACTGCTTCCGCTTCTTCACCCGCCGGCGCCCGTCGCCGTTCGCGTCGCGGGACGCGCAGTGGTGGCCCTATCCGCTGGACGAGGACCTCCTGCACGCCTGCGCCGCGGCGACGGAGGGCGTCCACGACTTCACCGCCTTCACGCCGACGGTCACGCAGCACGTCCTGTTCCGCCGCAGGATCCGCCGCGCGCGGTGGGTCCGTCGCGGGGAGTGGCTCGAGCTCTGGATCACCGGCGACGCGTTCATGCGCCACATGAACCGGATCCTCGTCGGCACGATGATCGAGGTCGCGGGCGGTCGGCGGGACCTCGACGACTACCTGCGGCTCCTGGAGGGCGCGCCCCGCGAGCAGGCCGGCGTGACGCTGCCCCCCACGGGCCTGCACCTCGCCGGGATCGGCTACCCGGACGAGGTCGGCGGCCCGGCGCTGCCGCCCCCGGGATGGGGCGCGCCTCCCTGGGCGGACGAGGTCGACTGAGCCCCCGGAGCGCCGCGGGCACGGGCGCCGGGCGATGGGTGCCTGCCCGCACGGGCCCCGACCGACCGGTGGCCCCGACCCACGGGCGGCCCCGCCCGACCCACGGGCGGCCCCGCCCGACCGACCGGCCAGGCCCGACCGACCGGCCAGGCCCGACCGGCGGCGCGGAGGCGGCCAGCGGCGCGGAGAGCGGCCGGCGGCGCAGGTGGCGACCGGCAGTGCCGCCCGGTCCGCAGCCCGGAGAGCGCCCGGCGCCTCGCCCGTTCCACGGCGACGAGGGTCCCCGCGGGGCCCGCCCGGGCTGCGGCGTGGAGCCTGACCGTCCGCCGTCGGCCGCACCGGACTACGCTGGGGACCGCATGACCACGCGCGTCCTCCTGACGAACGACGACGGCATCCACGCCGACGGGCTGCTCGCCCTCCGGCGGTCGCTGCTCGCGCTCGACGGGATCGACCTGCGCGTCGTCGCGCCGGACGGCAACCGCTCCGCGATGGCCCGGTCGATCACCGTGCGCCGGCCGCTGCGGGTGCGCGACGAGACCTTCGACGACGGGGGCACCGGCATCGCCACGGACGGCACCCCGACGGACTGCGTCCGGCTCGCCGCGCACGGCGTCATCGAGGGCTGGATGCCGGACCTCGTCGTCTCCGGCATCAACCACGGGGCGAACATGGGGGAGGACGTCACGTACTCCGGCACGGTCGCCGCCGCGCTGGAGGCCGTCGTCCACGACGTCCCCGGCGTCGCCGTCTCGATGTCGCACCCCCACGGCGACTGGTCGCTGCGTCGCGAGCACACGTGGGACTTCGGCGTGGCCGCCGAGATCGCCGCCCGGATCGTCGCCGAGGTCGAGCGCGTCAGCCGCCGCGACGGCCACCTGCCGCTGCCGACCCGCACCATCCTGAACGTCAACGTGCCCCAGACCGACACCGGCTGCTCGCCGCTGGCCGTCGAGGTCACCCGCCTGGGGCAGCGCCACTACCGCGACGAGCTGCAGCCCGTCGAGACCCACGCCGACGGCAGCCGCAGCTACTGGCTCTACGGCACGAACCACGGCTTCGAGCCGACGCCGGGCACCGACCTCGCCGCCGTCGCCGCGGGGCACGTCTCGATCACGCCGCTGCACCTCGACCTGACCCGCGAGGCCGCGATCGCGCCGCTGGCCGGCCACGGCTTCGAAGGGCTGCTGGACCGCATCGGGGAGATGCTCGAGGACTGACCGCCCCGAGACCGGGCCCCGGCCCGCGCTTCTCGTGCCCCGCCGCGTCGGACTGCGGCGGGGCACGGTCCACCCGGTGGCGGGCCGGGCCCCGGCCCGTGCGTCCCGGGCCCACCGCACCGGACTGCGGCGGGCCCGGTCCACCCGCGGTCCGTGGTCGTCCGCGGTCGTCGTCCGTCGACGGGTCCGGGGGTCACTCCGCGGGTATCCTCGACCCCAGATGGTGCCCCCGCCCGACGACGCCGAGACCCCCGTCCCCGAGGAGGCCGCCGCGCGCGCCGCGGAGCTCCGGGAGGTCGTCGAGCACCACCGGCGGCGGTACTACGAGCAGGACGATCCCGAGATCGGCGACGACGAGTACGACGCCCTCTTCGGCGAGCTCGAGACGCTCGAGCGCGAGCACCCGGCGCTCGCGCTGCCGGACTCGCCGACCCGGCGCGTCGGCGGGGCGCCGATGGAGAAGCTCGTCAAGGTCCGCCACGAGCAGCCCATGCTGTCCCTCGCCAACGCCCGCAGCGCCGAGGAGCTGCAGGGCTGGGTCGACCGGATGGCCTCGCACCTGGCGCGGGAAGGCATCACGGACGCGGACTTCCGCTTCGTCGTCGAGCCCAAGGTCGACGGCCTGGCGATGAGCCTCCGCTACGAGGACGGCCTGCTCGTCCGGGCCGCGACCCGCGGCGACGGCGAGGTCGGCGAGGACGTCACCCACAACGTCCGCACGATCCCCGACGTGCCGCTGCACGTGAAGGACGCCCCGGCGATCCTCGAGGTCCGCGGCGAGATCTACATCGCGCTGGAGGACTTCCGCAAGGTCAACGAGAAGCGCGCCGCCGCCGGCGAGTCGACGTTCATGAACCCGCGCAACTCCGCGGCCGGCGCGATCCGCCAGCTCGACCCGAAGCAGGCGCGGCAGCGGCCCCTCTCGTTCTGGGCCTACGGGGTCGGCGTCATCGCGGCGACGGCCGGCGACGCGGCCGAGGAGGCCTCCGAGGGCCGCGACGGCGCGGACGGCACCGCCGCGAGCGTGGGAGAGGTCCTCGGCGTCGACGGGCACCGGGCGACGCTCGCGTGGCTCAAGGAGCGGGGCTTCCCGGTCAACGAGGACGTCTCCGTCGCGACCACCGTCGACGACGCGGTGACGACGTGCCTGGCCTGGGGCGAGCGCCGCGACCGGCTCGCGTTCGAGATCGACGGCGTCGTGCTCAAGGTCGACGACTTCGAGCTGCAGCGCCGGCTGGGCTCCGTCGGGCGCGACCCGCGCTGGGCGATCGCCTGGAAGTTCCCGCCGCGCACCGCCACGACGCTGCTGAAGGACGTGATCTGGAGCGTCGGCAAGTTCGGCGACCTGCACCCCTACGCGGTCCTCGAGCCGGTCAACGTGTCGGGCGTGACGGTGTCCCAGGCGACGCTCCACAACGAGGAGGACCTCGACCGCAAGGACGTCCGGCCGGGCGATCGCGTGATCGTCCTGCGCGCCGGCGACGTCATCCCGCAGGTCCTCTCGCCCGCCCCGCACGAGGCCGAGCGCGACGACCGCGGCGAGAAGCCCGTCCCGCCCACGACCTGCCCCCGCTGCGGCACGCCGACGGACAAGCCGGAGGACTCCGTCTTCACCCGCTGCCCGAACCGCGGCGGCTGCCCCGGCCAGCAGTGGCAGCTGCTGCGCCACTACGTCGGCCGGCAGGCGATGGACATCGAGGGTCTCGGCGAGAAGCAGGTCGCCCAGCTCCTCGAGAAGGGGCTCGTCACGAACGCGGCGGACCTCTACGACCTGACGAGGGAGCAGCTGCTGGAGCTCGAGGGCTACGGCGAGGTCTCCGCGGACCGGATCATCGGCGCGATCGCGGCGTCGAAGGAGCGCACCTTCGCCCGCGTCCTCTACGGCGTCGGGATCGAGGAGGTCGGCGAGATCACCGGGCGCAACCTCGCCGCCCGTTTCCGCACGATCGACGCGCTGCTCGCCGCGGACCCCGAGCAGCTCGAGGCGACCCCGGGCGTCGGCGCGAAGATGGCCCGGATCATCCACGAACGCCTCGCGGACCCCGCGGTCGTGTCGGTGTTCGAGCGGCTGAAGGCCGCCGGCCTGCAGCTCGAGGTGCCCGAGTCCGAGGGCGGGGCCACCGACGCGACGCTGCTCGAGGGCCTGACCGTCGTCCTGACGGGCTCGCTGCCGACACTGACCCGCGAGGACGCCACGCAGCGGCTCCTGTCGGTCGGGGCGCGCGTGACGTCGTCCGTGTCGAAGAAGACCGGGGCCGTCGTCGCGGGCGAGGCGGCCGGCTCCAAGCTCGAGAAGGCCGAGCGGCTCGGGATCCCGGTGCTCGACGAGGAAGGCCTGACGCGCCTGCTCGCCGAGGGGCCGAGCGTCATCGCGCCGGCCGCCGGCGAGGACGAGGAGCACCCCGACGGCGAGGCGCCGGACGCCGCCGCCGATCCCGCCGGGGACGCCGGCGAGGCGCCGCCCGCCGGCTGAGGCGGACGCCCGGCGACCCCGCGCGGTCGCCGGCCGGGGGATCGGCGTCGGCGGCTCCGCGACGGGCCGACGGACGCGCGCCCGACCGCGGTCGCCCCGGTCCGGGCGTCCGCGCCGACCGACCACCCGGGAGTGCTACGGTTCATGGGTCGTCACACCGCCTACGTGGTGAGGACTTAGGTGTCCACCTCGGTACCGCGCCGTTCGCGG
Organism: Actinomycetota bacterium; assembly: GCA_009699505.1. Lineage (GTDB taxonomy): Bacteria > Actinomycetota > Thermoleophilia > Solirubrobacterales > Solirubrobacteraceae > Patulibacter. Next base: position 6,216 of record WLOB01000066.1, read on the forward strand.
CGGACCGCCCGAGGACCACGAGTGTCAGTCTGCCCAGGCTCGACACGAGGTCCTGGGATGTTTAAGTAAGTAGGGGTGGTGTAGTCGATGGTGGCGGGCGAGTCGCAAGGCTCGCCCGTCGTCGTTCTCGGGTCGCGTCGCGGACGCCGCCCGCCGCCCGTCAGTCCGACTGGGCGAGCCGCGCGACGAAGCGGTCCTGGAACGCGCGGGCCGAGAAGACGTTGCCGCCGTTCTGCAGGATCGCGAAGGCGACCTCGCGGCCGCGGCGCGTCGTGCAGTAGCCGGCCAGGCCGGACACGCCGTTGATCGTCCCCGTCTTCGCGGCGCACCGGCCGACGGCCGCCGTCCCGCGCATGCGGCCGGCCAGGGTGCCCGTCCGACCGGCCTGCGGCAGCGCGGCGCGCAGCACGGGGCCCACGGCCGGGTCGGCGTCGAGGGACTGCAGCAGGCGGGCGACCGTGGCGGGCGACACGCGGTTGCGGCGGGTCAGCCCGGAGCCGTCGACGATCCGCGGCGTGGTGCCCACGAGCGGCCGGAGCGTCGTGCGCAGGAGGAGGCTGCCGGCGGCGGTCGTCGACGATCCCGTGCGGACCGCCGCGGCGAGGCAGTCCGCGGCGGCCGGCGGCTCCACGACCGTCGTCGCCGGCGCGACCGGCGGCAGCTCGGCACGCACCCGGCACGCCGCCTCGACGCCGTCGCGCGACGCGAGGTCCTTCAGCAGCGTCTCCGAGAAGAAGTTGTCCGACGCGCCGAGCGTCGCCGCGGCGAGCTGCGCGAGCGTGGGGCCGACCTGCGCGGCGACCGTCGTCCCGCCGACGGGCGGCGCGGGGTCCTGCACGACCGGGCCGGTGACCCGCAGGCCCGCGGTGCGCAGGGCGGTGCGGAAGAGCGAGCCCGCCCGCCCGGCCGGATCGGTCGTGCGCGCGCCGCGGTCGACCGTGGCGGCGCCGAGTCGGCCGCCCATGTCGCCGTCGGCCGCGCGACCGGTGCGCGCGCTCCCCTGCCAGTCGTCGAACGCGGTGGCGTCGACGTGCACGCGACCGTCGAGGCGGTCGGCGCCCAGCGCCAGGACGGCCCGGCCGGCGAGGCCACGGACCGCGGCCGTCGACAGGGTGGGGTCACCGCCGCCGACGAGGTGGACGTCGCCGTCCCACGTCGTGCCGCGCAGGGCGCCCGTCGCCACCACGCGCGTCCGGGGCGTCCACTCCGGCCCGAGCAGGCGGAGCGCCGCGCCGACCGTGAAGAGCTTCGTCACCGACGCGGGGATGCGGGCCCGCGTGCCGGCGCGGCTCAGCAGCGTCCGGCCCGTCCCGAGGTCGACGACGACGACGCCCGCGCGCGAGCCGATGCCGGAGGTCGACGGCATCGCGGCGCCGGCCGAGGGGACGGCGGCGAGCGAGAGGGCCGCGGTCGCGAGCGCGCCGACGGTGATCGTCCTGGGGGATCGGGCGGGGGACATCGCGCGGGCAGGCTACCGCGCGCCCGGGTCCGTCCGCCGCAGTCGACCGGGGGGGGCGGCGTCCGCCGGGGCGGTCAGTCCCCGCCGGCCCGCCGGACGCGGTGCAGTCGGACGCGGCCCATGCCCTTCAGGTGGATCCGGCCGATCGTCGACCAGGTCAGGTCGTCGTCCTCCACCAGGGTGCGCGTGGCGTCGTCGACCACGACGCTCTCGGGGCGCGCGGCGGCGCAGACGCGGGCGGCGCGGTTGACGGGCGGTCCGAACCAGTCGGCGGCCCGGGGGACCGCGTCGCCGGTCGCCACGCCCGCCCGGATGCGCGGGAAGTCCTCGGCGGCGACGCGCTCCTGCAGCGCGAGCATGGAGGCGACGACCGGGCCCGGCTTCTGCCCGGCGAGCATCACCGCGTCGCCGATCGTCTTGACGACCCGGACGCCGCCCGTCGAGACCTCGGCGCCGAGCTCGCCCAGGCGAGCGGCCACGTCGCGCAGCCGCTGCGCGCCGAGCTGCTCGCCCATGCGGGTGAAGCCGACGACGTCCGCGAAGCCGATGCTCACCGGGGTCGCGCCCGCGAGGCGCCCGTCCGCGATCTGCTCGTCGTCGAGCTCCACCGCGGTCAGCTGGTCGAGCGAGTGCGTGCGGACGAGGAGGCCGATGGTCTCGGCGAGGTGGTCGTTGACCGGGCGCGTGGCGTCGGCGAGGCGGCGCGCCAGGTCGTGCTCCGTGTCGCCCTCGCGCGTGAGGCCCGAGCCGAGCTCGATGATGGCCGCGGAGCCGATCCGGGCGGCGGACTCGCCGAGGGTCCGGGCGAGCTCGACGACGGCGTGCTCGGCGACGCCGGCCGCGACGAGCGCGTGGACGAGCCGGGGGAGGGCGAGGTCGCGCTCCTCCCAGGCCGGGTCGCCGTGCTCCGGGATCGCGACGCCCGCGGCCTGGAGGACGCGCTCGAGGAGCTCCGGGTCGGCCCCCGTGCGGGCGGCGAGGTCGGCGGTGCGCAGGGTGGGCGTCCCGCGCAGGACGCGCTGGACCGGCAGGAGCGCCAGGCGGCTCGCGCCGATCGCGGCCTCGATCTCGGGGCCGGACGCCCCGTCCGCCCGCAGGTCGGCGACGAGCGCGGCGCGGGCGGCGTCGGACCCGTCCGCGGCCGCCCCCGCGTCCGCCACGCGGGCGTCCCGGGGACCGCGGTCGGGGGCGCGGGCGTCCCGGCCGCCCTCGTCGGCGCGGTCGGGGACGGGGTCGTGCCGGCCGTCGCCCTCGTCGCGGTCGGCGGACCGGCGGCCGCCCCGTCGTCCGTCGTCGCTCACGCGGCCGCCGCCTCGAGCGCCCGGACGACGCGCAGGGTCGACGGCGCGTCGCGCGCGGCGATGCGGACGTGGCGGTCGTCGCCCAGCGGCGTGCCGGACTGCACGAGCACCCCGCCGCGCTCGAGCGCCGCGTGCAGGGCGGTGCCGTCGAGGTCGGGGGAGCGGACCCACACCGCGCCGGCCTGCGAGGGGGCGACGAGCAGGCCGAGGTCCGCGAGCGCCGTCGTCAGCACCCGGCGCTCCCGGTCGTTGCGGCGCACGCGGCCCGCGAGCACGTCGCCCGCGGTCCGGACGGCCGCCAGCGCACCGGCCAGGGACAGGTCGGCGATCCCCAGGCGCGGCGCGAGCGCCCGCAGGAGCGGCCCGGCGGCCGGTCCGCCCACGGCGTAGCCGCACCGCAGGCCCGCCAGGCCCCAGGCCTTGCTGAACGAGCGGACGACGAGCAGGCGGTCCGAGCGGTCCGTGAGCCGCAGCGCGGCGTCGACCGGCTCCGAGGTGACGAACTCGCGCAGGGCCTCGTCGATCACGACGACCACGCGCTCGGGCAGGCGGGCCAGGAGCTCGGCGAGGACCCCCGAGGGCAGGAGCTCGCCGGTCGGGTCGTTCGGGCCGCCGAGCACCATCATCCGCGTGCGCGGGGTGACGGCGTCGAGCAGGCGCTGCGGGTCCAGCGACGGGACCTGCACCGCGGTGGCGCCCGTGTCGCGCGCCAGGAGCGGGTAGAGCGGGTAGCCCGGCCACGGCAGCACGAGCTCGTCGCCGGGGGAGAGGAGCTCGTGGGCGATCCGGTCCAGGAGCCCCGAGGCGCCCTCGCCGACGACGATCCGGCGGACGTCGACGGCGTGGCGCTCGGCCAGCGCGACGCGCAGCGCGTCCTCGCGGCCCTCGGAGTAGCGGTGCAGGCCCTTGCGGGCGTGGAAGGTGATCGCCGAGACGACCTCGGCCGGCGGCAGCTCGTGCCACGTCGTGCGGGCCAGGTCGAGCGGCTCGACGCGGGCCAGCGCCCGGCCGCGCTCCTCCTCGGCGCGCTCGCGCAGGCCGCGGTTGACCTCTTCCTCCGTCAGCCCCTCGAACTGGCGGTAGTAGCGGAAGAGCCCCATCACGCGGGCACGGCGGCGGCCGGCCGGCCGGGCACCTAGAAGCTCCCGCCGGTCGGCTGGAGGCCGCCGAGGAAGAGGAACCACACGGTGAAGACCGGCACGACCACGATCGTGGTGACGAGGAAGAGCCGGCCGAGGATGCCCTGGCGCTGGTCGACCCCCGCGGCGCGGCGGACGAGGATCCAGATCTGGTCCACCCGCCGGAGGACGACGAGCGCGCCGAAGACGAACAGCAGGACGAGGGAGAACGCGACCGCGATCCACAGGCCGACGTTCGAGGAGGCCACCTGCGAGGCGATCCACATCGCCGCGATCGGCAGCGGACCCCACATCGCGGCGGTCAGGAGCGCCATGACGACGAGCAGGACCGCCGAGGCGACCGCGTCGAACGCGATCCGCCGGGCGGACCCCCGGGCGGGCAGGCGCCCGTAGCGCACCGGGGCCGTTCCCGGACGGCGGCCGAGGAACAGCCCGCCGTTGTCGGTGGGGTCGGTGCGCACCCGGGGGATCCTACCGCCGTCGGTCCGCGGTCACGAGGCGTACAGCGCGTCGAGCTGGTCGGCGAAGCGCTCGTTGACGACGTTGCGCTTGACCTTCAGCGTCGGGGTCAGCTCGCCGGTCTCCGGGGTCAGGTCGCGGTCGAGGATGAGGACCTTCTTCACCTGCTCCACGCCCGCGAGCTTCGCATTGGCCGCGTCGACCTCGGCCTGCACCATCGCGACGACCTCGGGGTGGCGGGAGAGCTCGCCGAGGTCCGTCGGCAGCCCGCGCGACTCGGCCCACGGGACGATCGTCTCCGCGTCGAGCGTGACGAGGACGACGGGGTACGGGCGCCGGTCGCCGTGCATGACCGCCTGGCTGATCCAGGGAGAGCGCTTCAGGTCGTTCTCGAGGTTCGCGGGCGTCAGGTTCTTGCCGCCCGCGGTGATGATGATGTCCTTCTTGCGACCGACGATCGAGACGAAGCCGTCCGCGTCGATCGAGCCCAGGTCGCCCGTGTGGAGCCAGCCGTCGGTGATCGCGCCGAACGAGGCGTCCTCCATGCCGTGGTAGCCCTGGAAGACGTTGCCGCCCTTGATGAGCAGCTCGCCGTCCTCCGCGATCTTCGCCTCGACGCCCGGCAGCGGCCGGCCGACGGTGCCGAAGCGGTAGGCGTCGGGCGTGTTGACGGAGGCGCCCGTGGCGGTCTCCGTCATGCCGTAGCCCTCCATGACCGGGACGCCGCAGCCGTAGAAGAACTCGAGGATCTCCTTCGCGATCGGCGCGGCACCGGTGACGGCGCGGGAGAGGCGGCCGCCGAAGAGCGCGCGGACGTTCTTGTAGAGCGCCTCCTCCGCGCGGTCGAACGGCTCCTGCAGCTCGGCGGGCACCGGCTCGCCGCGGGCCTGCAGCTCGCGCACCTGCACGCCGAGGCGGGCGGCGCCGAGGATCTGCGCCTGCTCCTCCTTCGGCTTCGAGCCCACCGCGAGGGTGTAGATCTTCTCGAAGATGCGCGGGACGGACGGCAGGACCGTCGGGCGCGTCTGCGTCAGCTCGGGGACGATGCGCGCGGTGTCGCCGCCCCAGTAGGCGATCTTCGCGCCCGCGTCGAACGCGCAGAGCTGGAAGAGCAGCGCGAAGGCGTGCGCGAGCGGCAGGAACAGGTAGAGGACGGAGTCCTCGTCGTCCATCGGCGCGAGGGCCCCGGACGCCCCGATCATGAACCGGTAGTTGCCGTGGGAGAGGACGCAGCCCTTCGGCGGGCCGGTCGTCCCGGACGTGTACATGAAGACGTACGGGTCCTCCGGCGTCACGGCCGCGGCGCGGTCGCGCAGCTCCTGGCCCTCGTGCTCGCCGGCGCGGGCGCGCAGCTCGTCCAGGGTGATGGCGCCGTCGGCCTCGCCGTCGAGGACGACGATCCACTCGAGCGCCGGGAGCTCGTCGCGGACCTTCGCGATCTTCGCGACCTGCTCGGCGCTCTCGCAGACGATGCCGCGGGCGCCGGAGTCGCCGACGACCCAGGCGCACTCCTCGGGGGAGCTCGTCGGGTAGACCGACACGTGGACGGCGCCGGTGGCGACGATGGCGAGGTGGGCCACCGACCAGAGCGGCCGGGTGCCGCCGAGGACGGCGACGCGGTCGCCGGCCTGCAGGCCGAGACCGAGCAGGCCCAGCCCGAAGGCCTCGACGTCCTCGCCGAGGGACCGGTAGGAGCGCTCCGTCCACTCGTCCGGGGCGGTCTGGTAGGTCGCGTAGGGCCGGTCGCCGAAGGCCTCGGCGGCGCGGAACGCGAGATCGGCGACGGTGTCTCCGACGGCGGAGACGCCGGGGGGCGTCGTGGGGCTGGTGCTCATGGACCTCTTCCGGGTGTGCGGGCGGACGCGCCCGGCCGGCACGTCCCTCGGCCGATCCTACGTGCGGTACCGCACTCGCGGGGAGGATTCGACGCGGGTCCCGGCGCGCCGCCGCGGGTCAGATCGGGTTTGCGGTGTCCACCCACCGGTGGGTCACGCCGAACCGCTCCGCCAGCCGCTCGCCGAGGGCCTGGACGCCCCGGGTCTCCGTGGCGTGGTGCCCCGCGCAGATCGCGTGGATCCCGTGCTCGCGGGCGAGGCCGCGGGTCTGCTCCCGCGGCTCGCCGGTGAGGAGCCCGTCCAGGCCGTCGGCGGCGGCGTCGGCGACCATCCCGGCCGCGGCGCCCGAGACGATCGCCAGGCGCCGGACGGCGTCGGGCCCGCCGGGGAAGTGCAGCGGGCGGGGCTGCGTGGCGGTGGCGACCCGGTCGAGCAGCTCGTCGACGGGCACGGGGGTCTCCCACGTCGCCACGACGCCGACGGGCGGGGAGCCCGACCCGGCCCACGGCGTCCACGTCGCGCCGAGCGCCGACGCGAGCAGCGCGTTGTTGCCGACCTCGGCGTGGCCGTCGAGCGGCAGGTGGTAGGCGGCCAGCGCGATCCCCCCGGCGAGCAGGACGCGCAGCCGGCCGGCCGCCACGGGGTCCAGCTCGCGCGGCGCGCCGTCCCAGAACAGCCCGTGGTGGACGAGCACGAGGTCCGCGCCGACGGCCGCGGCCGCCTCGAGCGCCTCGAGGTCGGCGCTCACCGCGGTCACGACCGTGCGGACCTCGGCGTCGGCGCCGTCGGGGTGGGGGACCTGCAGCCCGTTGGGGCCGTAGTCCCGGAACGTCCCGGGGACGAGCAGGTCGTCGAGGTCGTCCAGGAGGTCTCCGAGGCGGGCCATCGGCGCATCGTGGCACGCCGGGCCGCCGCGTCCGGGCGGGCGCCCGCGGGGGTGCGCCGGGGTGACAGCCGCTGTCCCCGCGTCTATCATCGCCCCGTCGCCGTCGGCGCGGAGATCCGCCCGGCCGCCGCAGGCCGCACCCGAGGGTCCCCCGATGCCCGTCTCCGCACCGCAACGCCCGGCCTCCCCGGGGCCCACCAGGCGCTCCCCGGCCTTCGCGGCGACCGCGCCCGACACCACCCTGGTGGGGCTCGCGGCGCGCGGCGACGAGCGCGCGTTCGAGCTCCTCTTCCAGCGCCATCGTCCGGACGTCCAGGCCTACGCGACGCGGATGCTGCGCGACCACGGCCGGGCGGAGGACGTCGTCCAGGACGTCTTCGTCAGCGCGATGCGCGCGATCCGCGGGGCGTCGCCCGAGGTGCAGCCGGTCCACGTGCGCGCGTGGCTGCGCGAGATCGCCCGCAAGGCCTGCATCGACCAGTGGCGCGGGAGCACCCGGCGCGGCGAGGTCAGCCTGGATGCCCCGGACGGCCTGGGGGCCGACGACGCGCTGCACCTCGCGGACGACTCGCTGACGCGGGCGACGGACGACCGGCACGCGATGGCGACGCTGCGCCTGGCGTTCGACGACCTGCCGCAGCTCCAGCACGCGGTGCTCGTCCAGCGCGAGCTCGAGGGCCGGTCGATCCCCGAGATCGCGGACCGGCTCGGCCTCACGCCCACCGTCGTCGAGGGCCAGCTCTCCCGCGGCCGCCGCACGCTCGGCCGGGCGTACCGCGAGCTCGACAGCGGCGAGCGCTGCGCCGCGGTCCGTGCGCTCTGCGACGCCTCCGCGGGCGACCGGCTCGGCGTCCGCGACCGCCACCGCCTCGGCAGCCACGTCCGCGGCTGCGGCGACTGCCGCCGCTACGCCCACCGCAGCGGGGTGGACCCGCGGCTCGTGGACCGCGCGCTCCTCGGCCGCGCGTCCATGCTCCTGCCGCTGCCGCTCCTGCGGCGGCTCCCGTTCGAGGCCGGCCTCGCGGGCGAGACCGCCGGGGGCCTTCTGGGGGCCAAGGCGCTCGTCGGCGCCGCGATGATGGCCGCGGCGGGCGGTGGCGGGGCCTACGTCGCCACCGTCGCCCCGGTGTCGGAGCCCGCGCCGCGCACGGCGTCCGCCGGCTCCCGGCCCGCCTCGCCGTTCGGGCTCGCCGCCGGGGCGGACGGCCGCCCCGTCCTGCGGGTCGTGGGCGCCGGCGGGGCCGTGGTGCCTGTGGCGGGCGGCACCTCCGTCGTCCTGACGACCCGGCCGTACCTGCCGCCGTGGCTCGCCGGCCGTCCGGCGGGCGACGCCCCGTCGCCCCGGGCGCCCCGGCGCGCGGACCGGGCCGACGACGCGGTGCTGCGCGCCCCCGCTGCCGACCCGGGTGCG
>WLOB01000067.1 GCA_009699505.1 Actinomycetota bacterium
GATCGCGCTGACGCCCGTGGTCAGGACGCCGCCGGTGACGGAGCCCGCCGCGACGCTGCCGACCGCGGCACCGCCGGAGGCGCCGGCGCCCGCGGTGGCGTGCGCCAGGAGCTTCTTGACGACGACGAGCGGGCCGATCGGGAAGATCGCCTGCAGGGAGCGGTTGTTCGCCTTGAGGTGCGTCTGGAACGCCGCGCAGCGCTCGCACTCCTTGAGGTGCCGCCGGACGGGCGGGGAGACGCGCTGCAGCGACTCCGAGACCTGGCCGAGCTCGTCGCGGACCTCCTCGCAGGTGAGGTTGCGGGCCTCGGAGGCCTCGGCGAGCGCGACGCGGGCCCGGACGAGGAGCGACTTGACGCTGGGCACCGTGGTGTCCATCGCCTCCGCGATCTGGTCGTACGAGAGGGCGTCGATCTCGCGCAGCAGGAGCGCGGTGCGCTGCGTCTCGGGCAGCGCCTTGACGTCGCCGAGGAGCTCCCGGAACTCCTCGCGCCGGTGGGCGGTGTCCGCGGCGGAGATGCCGTGGTCGGCCACCCGGTCGTCGAGGGTGTCGACGCCGATGGGCTGGATCTTCCGCAGGTGGTTCAGGCACCGGTTGCGGGCGATGCGGTACAGCCATGGGCGGACGTTGATCGCGCGGTCGTCGCCGATGATCGCGTTGAACGCGTTCGCGAAGACCTCCTGCAGGACGTCCTCGGCGTCCTCGCGGGAGCCGAGCATGTGCCGGCAGAAGGCCAGCAGGCGCGACTGGTACCGCTGCACCAGCGTCTCGTACGCCGCCTGGTTGCCCCGACGGGTCAGCGTCACGAGGCGCTCGTCGCCCTGCAGGCGCAGGAGCGTCGAGGGGCCGCGGAGGGCGGGGGCGGTGTCGAGAGCGGAGACTTCCATGGTGGTGCCGGACGCGGGGGGACCGTCCAGTCCCCGTTGGAACACGGCGGGCCGACCGGAGTTGCGCACCCCGGTACCCGGTCCCGCGCATTCCGACGACGACCCGTACCGACACGGTAGACCCCGTCGCTAAAGGCGCCGCAAACGCCCACCCGGGCGGGACGGGGGGTCGCCGGACCGCGGGGCGGGGGAGACGCCCCGAGTCCTGGGAGAATCCCCGGCCGTGGCCCGGCGCCCCCTCCACACGCTGCACCGCCGTCTCGGCGAGCGCTACCCGGCGGTCGCGCTGTCGCTCGTCCTCGCCCAGGCGCACCTCGTCGTCCTCGCGGCGATCCTGATCCTCATGCGGTTCCTCGACCTGCCGACGGGGGCGTGGCTGCTGCTGATCGGCACGTCGCAGGCGCTGACCCTGGCCGAGAACGTCCTCGTGATGGCCACCGCCTGGTTCCACCTGCGACCGCTCCGGGCCTGGCAGGCCCACGTGCGGGACGGCGGCGAGGAGGGGATCGTGTCGGCGCGCGCGACGGAGGCGTGGCGCGCGCTCGTGGTCCTGCCGCTGCGACTCGTCGGGGCCGGCGCGGCGGCCCGCACCATGCTGTGGGCGGTCGTGATGGTCGTGGCGATCTGCCTCGTCGCGGACCTGCCGGTGTGGCCCGGCGGCGCCGTGCTCGCCCTCGCGGCGTCCGTCGTGCTCCTGGCGGGGGTCCTCATCCGCTACCTCGAGGTCGAGCTCGTCCTGCGCCCGGTGATCGAGGACGTCGCCCCGGGACTCGACGACGACGCCACGCTGGACCGGTCGCTGTCGCTGCGGCTGCGGCTCCTGGCGGGCGTGCCGCTGACGACGGTGGTCACGGGCGGCATCGTCGCGAGCTTCAGCACGAGCGACCGGGGCCTCGCGGACTTCGGGGTGGGCATCGCGATCGCCCTCGCGAGCGCCGCGACGATCGCCACGCTCCTGGCGGCCCTGCTCGTGCGGAGCTTCGTGGCGCCGATCAACGAGCTGCGGGCGACGATGCAGGCCATCCAGGAGGGCGACCTCGACCGGCCCGCCGCGATCCTCGGCGGCGACGAGATCGGCCGCCTGGCGCGGCAGGTCAACATCGGCCTCCGCGGGCTGCGCGAGCGCGACCGCCTGCACGAGGCGTTCGGCACGTACGTCGACCCGGCGATCGCCTCGCGCGTCCTGGACGAGGGCCCGCAGCTCGAGGGCACGGTGATCGAGGTGACGGTCGCCTTCATCGACATCCGCGGGGTCACCGCCTTCGCCGAGGGTTCCACGCCGACCGAGGTCTTCTCGCTGCTCAACGAGTTCTACGGCGTCGTCGTGCCCGTCGTGGAGCGCTTCGGCGGGCACGCGAACACCTTCCAGGGCGACGGGCTGCTCGCGGTCTTCGGCGCGCCCACGGAGCTCGAGGACCACGCGGACCGTGCGGTCACGGCGTCCATCGAGGTCGCGCGCGCGGTCCGCCAGCACTTCCGGGGCGACCTGCGGCTGGGCATCGGCGTGAACTCCGGCCCGGTGGTCGCCGGCACGATCGGCGGCGGCGGCCGGGCGGCCTTCACCGTCATCGGCGACCCCGTCAACACCGCCAGCCGCGTCGAGGCCATCACCCGGCAGACCGGCGACGTCGTCCTCTTCACGGAGGAGACGCGCCGCCGCCTGAAGCGCGACCACGGCACGATCTCGGCGCGCCCGCCCGCGCCCGTCCGCGGCAAGCGGATCCCGGTGCGCCTCCACGCCCCGCTCCTCGGGGGCCGCGTCGAGGACCCGCTGCCCACGTTGGAGGACGGCCTCGGCCGCCTGCTCGCCCGCCCCGACGGCGGCGGGCCGCCCGGGCGCTGAGGCCGGTCGGCGCGCGAGGGCGGACGCGACGGCCGCCGGCCGGGTCAGAAGTCGCCGGTCGCGGCGGCGATGATCGCCCCACGGAGGATGTCGTGCTCCGAGACCTCGCACTCCTTCACCCCGAAGGCCCGGAGCGCGACGGACAGGAGCACGCACCCGGCGACGATGGTGGGGGCGCGGTCGGCCTGCAGCCCGACGACCTCGCGGCGCTCCGGCTCGTCCAGGAGCGCCAGGCGGGCGGTCAGCTCGTCGACCTCGGCCAGGGAGAGGACGAACCCGTGCACGCGCTCGGGGTCGTAGGGGTCGAGCTCCTGGATCATCGCGGCGCACGACGTCGCGGTGCCCGCCACCGCGATGACGCGCCCGACGGAGGCGCGGACGTCGTCGGGGACGGCCGCGGAGAAGATGCCGCGCGCGTCGTCGGCCAGCGCCGCGAGCTCGTCGGGGTCCGGCGGGTCGTGGTGGACGTGGCGCTCGCCGTGGCGGACGACGCCGGCCTGCGTGGAGACGGCGAACCCCGGGGCTCCGGCGTGCCCCACGACGAGCTCCGTGCTGCCGCCGCCGATGTCGACGACCGCGACGGGCCGGTCCTCCGCGGGCCGGCCGCTCGTGGCGCCGAGGAAGGTCAGCTCGGCCTCGCGCTCGCCCGGGATCGTCCGCGCGTCGATGCCCAGCGTGCGGACGTGGTCCGTCAGCTCCGCACCGTTCTCCGCGTCGCGCACGGCGCTCGTCAGCACGCCGACGGCGCGCTCGACGCCGTGCTCCGCCAGCAGGCCGCGGACCACGAGGAGCTCCGCGCGGACCCGGTCGAGCGCGCGGTCGTCGAGCCGGCCGGTCCGGTCGACGCCGTGCCCCAGGCGGGTGACCGTCGCCCGGCGGACGACCTCGGTCAGCCGCCCGTCGTCCTCGAGGTCCGCGATCAGGAGGCGCGTGGAGTTGGACCCGAGATCGACCGCGGCGAGGCGCATGGGCCGCACCCTACCCACGGGGTGTGGCGGACCCACCACGCGGGCCCACCCGACGGGACGCGGCCTCGCCGCGGGGACAGGGGCGGCGTCCCGCGCTCCTGGCAGGATCGCGCCATGGCCACGCTCTACACCTGTCCGGCGAAGGACGTCGCACCGATGATGCACCCGTGCGGGCGCGCCGCGAAGGCGCTGCGCGACGGCGGTCACGCCTTCGAGATCGAGACCGTCCCGGGGTTCAAGGCGCTCCCGTGGACGAGGAAGGGCCGCCGCGACCGGATCCGCGAGCTCTCGGGCCAGGAGGACGCCCCGGTCTTCGTGGCGGACGACGGCACGGTCGTCACCGGCAACCGGGCGATCGTCGCCTGGGCGCGCGAGCGGCCCGCGGGGGCCGCCTGACCCACCCGCGCCCGGTCCGTCGGGCGCCGTCGTCCACCGGCTCCCGGACGGTCGGGGGGCCGGTCCGCCCACCGATCCGACGGGGCCCCTACCGCCGGTAGTATGCCAGTGCCGCAGTCCCCCCGGCCCGACCACGAAGATGACCAAGCCCTCGATCTCCAGCTCCCTCCCGAAGACCGCCGAGACCGCCCGCAAGGCGGTCGTCAAGGCGGGGACGAAGGCCGGCAAGGCGGCGGGTCGGGCGACCCGGCAGACCACCCGGAGCCAGCCGCGTCCGCGCGCCGCGCACCTCGGGCCGGAGCGCCGGCGGCCGATGATCCTCGACGCCGCCTTCGGGGTCTTCCTCGAAAAGGGCTACGAGGGTGCGTCCATGGAGGAGATCGCCCGCCGCGCCGGGGTCTCCAAGCCCGTGGTCTACAGCTCGTTCGCCGGCAAGGACGCCCTCTTCGGCGAGCTGCTGCGCCGCGAGGAGGAGCGGATCCTGCAGGCGATCGCCGCCGCGGTGCCGACCGAGCTCGACGAGGACGACCTCGAGCCCGCGATCACCGAGGCGCTCTGCGCGTTCTTCGAGGCCGTCGTCGCCTCGCCGGAGTCCTTCAAGGTCGTCTTCCTCGGCGCGGGCGGCTCCGACGCGAACATCACCCGGCGCGTGCAGCGCGGGCGGCAGCGCCAGATCGACCAGATCTCGACGCTGGCCCAGGGCTGGATCGAGCGCCAAGGGATCCCGGACGCCGAGCGCCAGGGCCGGGTCCACGGCTACCTCCTCGTCGGCATGGCCGAGAACGCCGCGCGCGCCCTGATCCAGGAGCCCGGCCGGTTCGACCCGCGCATGCTCGCCACGCAGGTCGCGACGATGATCATGAGCACCTACCGGCAGCTGCCCTCGGCCGAGCGCGGCTGACCCTCCACCGCACCGCATCCCGACGGGCGAGTCGCTATCTTTCTGTGTCCGCCGCGGGGTGGAGCAGTCAGGTAGCTCGTCGGGCTCATAACCCGAAGGTCGCAGGTTCGAATCCTGCCCCCGCTACTACGAGAAGCGTCTCTTCGGAGGCGCTTTTCGCGTTCCTGGGGTGCTCGTACGACGGCGCCGGGGAACGTGAACCCGGTCGGACACGGGTCGGGCGCGCGCGGGGGCTAGGCTCGCCGACGTGGCCACCCGATCATCGTCCTCGCAGCCAGCCGTCGCCGTCCGTGGGCTCGAGCGCGCGTTCAAGGGCGGCATCAAGGCCGTCGACGGCCTGGATCTCGAGGTCCCCGAGGGCGAGATCTACGGGTTCCTCGGGCCGAACGGCGCCGGCAAGACGACCACGGTGCGGATCCTCGTGACGCTGCTGCGCCCGACGGGCGGCGAGGCGCGGGTCGCCGGGCACGACGTCGTCTCGGAGGCCGACGCCGTCCGGCGCAACATCGGCGTCGCGCTGCAGGAGGCCGCGATCGACCCCCTCATGTCCGGCGTCGAGCTGCTGCGGATGCAGGGCGCCCTCCACGGCATGCGCGGGAGCCAGGCGCGCGGCCGGGCGACCGAGCTGCTCGAGCGCGTCGGCCTGACCGACGCCGGCGGCCGGCGCGTCGGGCAGTACTCCGGCGGCATGCGGCGCCGCCTCGACCTCGCGATGGCCCTCGTCCACCGCCCGAAGGTCCTCTTCCTCGACGAGCCGACGACCGGCCTCGATCCCACGAGCCGCAACGCGCTGTGGCGCGAGGTCCGCGGCCTGAACGACGACGGCACGACCGTCTTCCTGACCACGCAGTACCTCGAGGAGGCCGAGCAGCTCGCCGACCGCGTCGGGATCATCGCCGGCGGCGGCCTGGTGGCGGAGGGCACGCCGGCCGAGCTGAAGTCCCGCGTCGGTGAGCCGACGCTCCACGTCGACCTCGCCGAGGGCGCGGACGTCCCCGCGGCCCGCGAGGCGCTGTCGGCCGTCGGACCGCTCGTGGACTGCCGGGACGACGCCCGCGTGGCGATCCGGGCCGCGCGCGGCAAGGCGACGGTGCCCATCGCGATCCGCGCGCTCGACGACGCCGGGATCGCCGTGGAGTCCGTCGAGGTCGTCAGCCCGACGCTCGACGACGTCTTCGCCGCGGTGACCGGCTCGACGCTCGAGGGCGCGGGCGACGCCGGCGCGGCCGACGACGAGGTCGCGGGGGTGGGCGCGTGATCGCCCTCGTCGCGCGCGAGTCGCGCGTGGTCGGGGCGCTCGGCCGCCGCGCGCTGAGCCTGCAGTTCCGGCGGGCGCAGCTCCTCATGCCGACCTTCGTCCTGCCGCTCCTGCTGCTCGCGGTGATCGCCTCGGGGACGAGCGCGGGCCGCGACCTCGACCAGTTCCCGGAGACCTCGTCGTACCTCGGGTTCGTCGTCGCGGGCACCCTCCTGCAGGGCGCGCTGCTGGCCGGCCTGACCGCCGGCATCGCGATGGCGTCGGACATCGAGGGCGGCTTCTTCGACCGCCTGCTCGCGGCACCCGTGCACCGCACGAGCCTCGTGCTCGGCCGGCTCGCGGGCACCCTCGGCCTCGCGGTGCTGCAGATGGCGTGGTTCCTGCTGGTCGCGCTGCTCTTCGGCGCGGGCTACCCCGGCGGCGTCCTGGGGGCCGTCGGCGCCGCGGTCCTCGCGTCGCTCACCGCGGTGGGCATCGGCGGCATCGCGATCGCGATCGCGATCCGCACGGGCTCGATGAACCTCATGCAGTCGATCTTCCCGTTCGTCTTCGTGCTGCTCTTCACCGCGCCGGCGTTCTTCCCGCGCGACCTGCTGACCCCGACGCTCCACGACATCGCGGCGTACAACCCGCTGACGTACGTCGTCGAGGGCGCGCGCGGGCTCCTGCAGGACGACAGCGCCCTGGGCGACCCGTGGCTCGGGCTGCTCGCGGCCGTCGGACTGGCGGCGTTCTCGACCGGCCTGGCCGTCCTGGCCCTCCGCGACCGGGCGCGACGCACGTGAGCGCCCGCACGAACTCCCCGGCCGGGCCCGTCGCCTGGGCCTTCTGGATGCGGTCCCTCGGCGAGGTCACCCGCGTCCGCGGCGCCGTGGTCGGCACCTCGATCGCCCCGCTCGTCTTCCTCCTGGGCACGAGCGGCCAGTTCGGCAGGCTCGTCGGCCTGCCGGGCTTCCCGACCGACTCGTACATGTCGTGGATCGTCCCCCTCTGCTGCCTGCAGGGCGCGGGCTTCGCGGGGGCCGCGGCCGGTGCGAACCTCGCGCGCGACATCGAGCAGGGCTGGTTCGACCGCCTGCTCGTCGCCCCCGTGGCGCGGCCGCTCCTGATCCTCGGGCCCGTCCTCGGCGCGATCACGCGGGCGATGGTCCCCGTGACCCTCGTGCTCGTCGTCGGCCTGCTGATCGGCGCGGAGCTCACCGGCGGCGTCCTCGGCGTCGTCGCGCTCTACGCGGCCTCCGTGGGCTTCTGCACCGTGGCGGCGATGTGGGGCATCGCGATGGCCGTCATCTTCCGCACGCAGCAGGCCGGACCGCTCATGCAGATGGGCGTCTTCCTCGGCGTGTTCCTCTCGACGGCCTACACCCCGCAGCCGCTGCTCGAGGGATGGCTCGAGGACGTCGCCCGGCTCAACCCGGTGTCGCACGTCCTCGAGCTCGGCCGTCAGGCGACGGTCTCCGGGATCGACACGAGCGTCGCGCACACCTGGCCGGGGCTCCTGTCGCTCGCCGGGATGATCGCGGTCTTCGGCGCGATGGCCCTCGTCGGGCTGCGCCGGATGGGGCGCTAGGCCGACGGGTCCCCGCCCGGGCGGGGACGGTCCCCGCCGGGTCGCCGCGGTCGCGGCGCTAGGCCGAGGTGGTGCCCGGGCGCTCCTCCGGCGTCTCGGGCCCGCGCGGCGTCGGGTCGCCCGCCGGTGCCGGCTCGGCGGACCCGAGCGGCTGGCCGAACTCGGAGCACGCCTCGTTGCGGCACTCCCAGCCCTCGTCGGGCGGGAACGCCTTCGTCGCGGGCTGACCGCAGGTGGGGCAGACGTTCATCGTCCGTCCCTACCCGCTCCGCGGCGCGTCAGCCGTCGGCGCGGGTGGTCTCGCAGCCGATCGCCCGCAGGATCCGCTCGTGGCGCGGCTCGACGTCGGCGGGGAGCTCGAGCGCGTCGGCCCGGTCGAGGCCCAGCCGCTCGCGCAGCGCCCGCAGCACGGTCGCGTGCTCGTCCGGGACCCCGGGGTGGAACGCCGGCGGGCAGCCCGCGTCGATGGCGTGCCGGTACGCGTCGCCCTCGGCGACGGCCGCGGGGATCGCCGGGTCCGCCTCGCCCGCCTCGGTGATGCGGTCGTCGAGGACGCCGAGCAGCTCGGAGCTGAGCGACAGCCGACCGCCGGGACGGACCTCGGCGAGGCGGTCGGCGGAGGCGGAGAGGGCGGAGAGGTGGTCGGTGCTCATGGTGGGGGCGGGGTGCGGGGGACGGGGCCGGAGGTGGGGGGGGAGAGGGGCGGGAAGGGCTGGCGAGGGTCGGCCGACGGGCGCGGCGCGGGCGGAGGCGGGTCGGGGAGCGGGTGATCGGTCGCGGACGGGCAGCGGGTGATCGGTTGCGGGCGGGCCCGTGGCCGTGGTCGGTGCTCGTGGACCAACCGTACGGGGCCGCCCGGCCGGCGGGCACTTTCGTGGGGGCGCCCGCGACGGCGCGAGCGGTGGAGGACGTCCACCGGGCCCGGTCCCGATCCAGGAGTCGACCGCGCCGCGTCGCCGAGACCGGGTTCGGGTGCGCCGGGCGACACCGATCCGCGTGGCCGTGGAGCGCTCGGCCGCGACACCTGGATCGGGTGCCTGTCGGGGAGCGGCCCGCCCACCCTGCGGCCTGCCTGCCCTGCGGGCCGCCTGCGGCCCGTCCGTCCTGCGGGCGGCCTGTCCTGCGGGCCGCCTGTCGTGCGGCCCGCCTGTCGTGCGGGCCGCCCTTCGGCCCGCCCTGCGGCCCGCCCGCCCGACGGCCCGCCGACGGCCCGCCCTGCGGCCTGCCCGCCGGCCCGCCCGCCCACCCGACCGTCCGCCGCTCCGCCCCTTCAGGCCGTCGCCGCCGCCCTCGGGGCCCCCTTCGCCGCGTCCTCCCGGATCATGTCGGCGGCCTTCTCGGCGATCATGATCGTCGGCGCGTTCGTGTTGCCGCGGGTGATGGACGGCATGACGGAGGCGTCGACGACGCGCAGGCCCTCGACGCCGTGGACGCGCAGGCGCGGGTCGACGACGGGGCCGATCGCGCACGTCGAGGTCGGGTGGTAGATCGTCATCGTGTGGTCCTGGACGTAGCGCCACAGCTCCTCGTCCGAGACGTCGGGCGCCGGCGCGACGAACGCCCCGGTGATGAACGCCTGCAGGGCCTCCTGCTGCGAGATCTCCAGCGCGACGCGCGCACCGGCGAGCATCGTGGCCCGGTCCTCGTCCGTCGTCAGGTAGTTGTGGACGATCCGCGGCTTGGAGTACGGGCTCGCGGTCCGCAGCCCGACGGCGCCGCGGCTCGTCGGCTTGACCACGCCCGGGCCGAAGGCCATGCCGTGCTCCGTCGCCGGGCCGAGCCCCTCCTGCCAGAACAGCGCGGGGGCGAAGTGGAACTGGCAGTCGGGGGCGTCGAGGCCCGGCCGCGTGCGGATGAACCCGCCCGCCTCCGCGATGTTCGACGTGAGCGGGCCGGTCCCGTCGCGCTGCAGCCGCTCGACGTTCTCCGGCGTCGCGGCGGTCATGAGCGACTCGTAGTCCGCGGCCCAGTTCATGAGCAGCATGCAGTGGTCCTGCAGGCCCTGGCCCACGGGCAGGTCGCGGCGCACCTCGATGCCGAACGGCGCCAGGCCGTCCGCGGGGCCGATGCCGGAGAGCATGAGCAGCTGCGGCGACCCGTACGCGCCGGCGCAGACGAGCACCTCCCGCGCGGCGTGGACCTCCTCGACGGTCCCGGCGCGGTCGATCTCCACGCCGCACGCGCGGTCGCCGTCGAAGAGCAGCCGCAGGGCCATCGCGTCGGTGAGGACCGTCAGGTTCTCGCGCTCCATGACGGGGTGCAGGAACCGCACGGAGGTGCTGGCGCGCATCCCGTTCTCCTGCGTCAGCTGGTACCGCCCGAAGCCCTCCTGGCGCGCCCCGTTGAAGTCCGGGTTGTGCTCGTGGCCGGCCTGGCCCGCCGCCTCGACGAACGCGTCGGCGGCGGGGTTCATCGACCGGCTCTCGCGCACCGGCAGCGGGCCGCCGGTGCCGTGGTAGGGGTCGCCGCCGCGCTCCTGGTCCTCCGACCGCCGGAAGTACGGCAGGACGTCGTCGTAGCCCCAGCCCTCGGCGCCGTCGGCCTCCCACCCGTCGTAGTCCACGCGGTTGCCGCGGATGTAGACCATGGCGTTCATGGACGAGCAGCCGCCGAGCACCTTGGCGCGGGGGAGGTACGCCCGCCGACCGCCGAGCGCCGGCTCGGGCTCCGTGTTCAGGTCCCAGTCGCGGCGTCCCTTGAAGAGCGCGCCGAAGGCGGCGGGGACGTGGATCTCCTCGTCCGTGTCGGCGCCGCCGGCCTCGAGCAGCGCGACGGTGACCTCGGGGTCCTCCGAGAGACGGGCGGCGAGGACGGCGCCGGCCGATCCTGCTCCGACGATGACGTAGTCGTACACGTGGTGCTCCTGCGGGGCGGGGTGGCGTGGACCGGGGTCCGTCGCGCCCCGGACCGGGACGCGACGCGATCATCCCCGCAGCGTGGGAGCCCGACCCGGCCGGACGGGCCGTCGGTGCCGGCCGTGGAGCAGCCGCCCGCCCCGGTGGGCCCACGGCCGACCGGCCGCGGGTCCGTGCCGCCCGCCTCAGACGCGCGGGCTGCGGCCCACGCCGGGGCCCAGGCCGATGAGGATCGCGCCCTCGCCCGACGCGTAGGCCTCCTCGCCGTGGTGCGTGAGGTCCATGCCCAGGGCCTCCTCGTTCTCCGGCCCGCGCAGCGGCATCAGGAGCCCGAGGCCCTTGATGAGGATCCACGTCATGACGAACGCGTAGGTCGGGGCGGCGAGGACCGCGACGACCTGCGACCACAGCTGGCCCGCGTCGCCGTAGAGCAGGCCGTTGCCGGCGCCGTCGTTCCACGTCGACTGGGCGACGAAGCCGATCAGCAGCGTGCCCGTGAGGCCGGCGACGCCGTGGGCGCTCAGGACGTCGAGCGTCTCGTCGACGCGGGTCCGGGGGCGCCAGAGGATCGCGAAGTAGCAGGGGAGGGCGGCGATCGCCCCGATGGCGAGCGCCCAGCCCGGGCTGACGTAGCCGCCGGCCGGGGTGATCGCCACGCAGCCGACGACGACCGCCGTCGCCGCGCCGATCGCGGTGGCCTGCCGGCCGCGGACGAGGTCCAGCACGATCCACACGACGAGGGTCGCGGCGGGGGCCAGCAGGGTGTTGACGAAGGCGAGCACGCCGGGCTTGCCGACGCCGAAGCCGCTGCCGCCGTTGAAGCCGAACCAGCCGAACCACAGGAGGCCCGCGCCGACGAGGACGAACATCGCGTTGTGCGGGACGATCGCCTGCCGGCCGTAGTCCTTGCGGGGCCGGACGACGATCGCGGCGGCCAGGGCGGAGAAGCCCGAGCCCATCTCGACCGGCACGCCGCCGGCGAAGTCCAGCGTGCCCTGCTGCTGCAGCCAGCCGCCGCCGAACGCCCAGTGGGCGAGCACCGCGTAGACCACGACGGACCACACCGTGGCGAAGATGAGGAACGGGACGAAGCGCATCCGTTCGACGACCGCCCCGGCGACGAGGGCGACGGTGATGATGCAGAACGTCGCCTGGAACGCGAAGAAGACGAGCTCGGGGATCTTCGTCCCGTCGCGCGGCGCGAAGGTCACGTCCTTCATGAACGCGTGGCCGAGCCCGCCGAGGATCTTCCCGTCGCCGTCGAAGGCCAGCGAGTAGCCGACGGTCGCCCACGTGACGGTCGCCAGCCCGACGGCGGCGAGGCACATCATGAACGTGTTCAGGGTGTTCTTCTCGCGGACCAGGCCGGCGTAGAAGAGGCCGAGCGCCGGCGTCATCAGGAGGACGAGCGCCGTCGCGACGAGCATCCAGGCGGTGTCCGCCGTGTCGATGCCGGGCATCAGCGCTTCGGGCTCACGGCGTCGACGTCGCGCTCGCCCGTGCGGATCCGGACCGCCTCGGTCAGGTCGTGCACGAAGATCTTGCCGTCGCCGACCTCGCCGGTGCGGCCGGCCTCGCAGATCGCCTCGATCGTCTTCTCGACGACGTCGTCGGACACCGCGACCTCGAACCGGACCTTGTCCTCGAGCCCCATCTTCACCTGGGTCCCGCGATAGGTCTCGACGCGGTCGAGCTCGCCGCCGTGGCCCTGGATCCGGCTGAGCGACACCCCGCGGATCTCGGCGCGGTAGAGCGCCTCGAGCACGTCGTTGGTCTTCTCCGGCCGGACGATGCCGATGACGAGTTTCACGCGCGGGAACACTAGCCGGGTGGACGGGGTCCACGGGGACCGGTGCGGGCGGGTCTCGGGACGCGAGCGCCGAGGCGCCACGCGGGTGTCCGCGGGGCGGGAGGGGACGGCGCCCGCGGCCGACCCGCGCCGGGGATGACGACGGCGGGGGCCGGGTACGTACGGGCCGTGTCGATCTGGCGTCCGGTGGTGGCGGTCCTGCTGGCGGTCCTCGTCCTGTCGGGCTGCGGCGACTCGTCCGAGCGGCCCGTCCGCGACCGCGTCGAGCGCCTGCGCGAGGACGCGCGTGCGCTGCGCGAGCGCGCGGAGGAGCGGGTCGACCGCGTCCGCGACGACGTGCAGGGCCTCGAGGAGGACGCCCGCCGGATCGGTCGCGACCTCGAGGCGCGGGTCCGCCGGGCGTTCGAGGACCTCGAGCGGGCGGTCCCGCGCGCCGACGGGCGGACCGCGCCGCCGCGCGGGGCGGGGGAGGAGGACGGGATCGACGCGTTCCTCACCGGGGTCCTCGGGCGCGTGGACCGCTACTGGAGCCGCACGTTCGCGGCCGCCGACCTGCCCGAGCCGCGCGTGGGGTACCGCTGGCTCGCCGAGGGCGAGACCGTGCCGACGGGCTGCGGCAGCCCGGCCGACGACACCTCGGCGTTCTATTGCCCGGGCGACGACACGATCTACGTCGGCCGCCGGATCGCCGACGGGGTCTTCCGCGGCGTGCTGCGCGGATTCCCCGGCGAGGCCGCCGAAGGCCGCGCGATCGGCGACTTCGGCGTGGCCTACATCGTGGCCCACGAGTACGCGCACAACCTCCAGGCCGAGCTGGGCGTCCTCGACTCCCGCAGGCGCGGCGCCTCGGCCCGCCCGTTCGAGCTGCAGGCCGACTGCCTCGCGGGGGCGTGGGGCGCGTCCGCCTACCGGGCGGGCGAGCTGCAGGAGGGCGACGTGGAGGAGGCGCTCAGCACCGCCCTGGCCGTCGGCGACTTCGAGGTCGGCAGCCAGGAGCACCACGGCACGCCGGAGGAGCGACGGGACGCGTGGCTCGTCGGCTTCGAGACGGGCGAGCCGCGACGCTGCAGCGTCTACCTCGAGGCTTGAGCCGGTTCTCCCTGGAAACGGTGTGACCGTCGGCACACGGTTCCGTCCGGTGTCCTGCGTACGCTGCTCGCGTGCATCGGACCGGAGAGCGTCTATCGGTGGGCGACCGCGTCGAGCTCGCGCAGCACGACGCCCCGGGGGTCGTGCTCGAGGTGCTCGGTCGCGATCTCGTCCGCACGTTCCGCGACGGGTGCCTCGAGGTCCATCACGTCAGCCGGTACCACGTGCTGCTGGCGTCGGGCCGGACCGTCGTCGTCAACGACCGCGGCGGGCGGCTCCGCCGGCTGCCGACCCCCCTGGCCCCGCCGCCGCCGCACCTGCACGACCTGGTCCTCCGGCGCCCGCCGGCCGTCGCGCCGCGGTAGCCCGGGCCCTCCCCGCAGCGCACGCCGCCCGGCCACGTGCGCCGGGCACGCCGCCCGGCCGCCCGGCCCGACGCGGGCCGGGCCCTCAGCCGAGCACGCCGACGACGTGCAGCACGATCGCCGCGATCACGACGGCCCAGCCGGCGCCCATGCCGACCGCGACGCGCTCGAAGGGGGTCCAGCGGCGCGGGTGCTTCATGCCCCGATCGTCGCAGGGCGGGGCCACCGGCGGGACGGACCTGCGGGTCGGCGGGACGTGGCCGATCGGCGCGACGGGACGTGGCGGGCGGCCACCGCGCCTCGGGGTCTCCCCGGGGCTGCCGGGCCGGCACGGACGCCCGCCGGCGACCGCGACGACCCGCATCCCGTGGCTCGGCGGGCGGGACGACGGACCCGGCCGCCCGTCGCGGGGCGGCCGGGAGGCCGGTCGCCCGACCGGCTAGCGTCCCCGTCATGAGCACCTCCGAGAAGCCCACCGTCGAGATCCCCGACGGCGCGCCGTCCTACCAGCTCGAGCTCGAGGACCTCGTCGTCGGCGACGGCGAGGAGGCCCGGTCGGGCCACACCGTCGAGGTCCACTACGTGGGCGTCGCCTGGTCGGACAAGCAGCAGTTCGACGCGTCCTGGGACCGCGGCCAGACGTTCAAGTTCGGCCTCGGCAAGGGCATGGTCATCCAGGGCTGGGACCAGGGCGTCGCCGGCATGAAGGTCGGCGGCCGCCGGCGCATCACGATCC
>WLOB01000068.1 GCA_009699505.1 Actinomycetota bacterium
GATCCGGCGCGAGACCGCGGCGCCGTCGACCGCCCCGGCGCCGGGCAGGCCGGGGCGTCCGGCGACCTCGAGGCCCAGCGGGGTGGGGGAGGCGAGCAGGTGCCCGTCCCCGTCGGTCCGGACGGCGACGAGGCCCTGCATGCGCAGGGGCGTCAGCTCGCGGCGCGTCGGCGGCGCGACGTCGCACGGCCAGTCGGCGCTGCCGGTCCCGTCCTCGTCCGGCACGCGGAGAGGACGGTCCGCAGGGTCGGCCGGCCGGGCCGCGCCGGGCGCCGACGGTCGGCCGACCGCGGCGGCGTGCGGCTCGGCGCACGCCTCGACGATGCAGCGGAGGATCGCCCGGGAGCGGTCCGACAGGACGACGGATTCGACCACGCACCCGACGGTAGACCCGGCCTGCGACGACCGGGTGACGTGGGTGTGAACGCCGCGTCACCGCGCCGTGATCGAGCGGCGGCGGCCGCCGCCCCTCAGCCCGCGACGTACTCCGCGAGGTGCTCGCCGGTCAGCGTCGCGCGCGCCGCGACGAGGTCGGCGGGCGGGCCCTCGAAGACGACCCGCCCACCGTCGTGCCCGGCGCCCGGGCCCAGGTCGATGATCCAGTCCGCGTGCGCCATGACGGCCTGGTGGTGCTCGATCACGATCACGGACTTGCCGGAGTCCACGAGGCGGTCGAGCAGCCCGAGCAGGCCCTGCACGTCGGCGAGGTGCAGGCCCGTCGTGGGCTCGTCCAGGACGTAGATGCCGCCGTCCTCGGCCATGTGGGTCGCCAGCCGCAGCCGCTGCCGCTCGCCGCCCGAGAGGGTCGTCAGGGGCTGGCCGAGCGTGACGTAGCCCAGGCCGACGTCGTCGAGCCGGGCGAGCACCTTGCGCGCGGCCGGGAGCTTCCCGTCGCCGTCGCCGAAGAACGCCAGGGCCTCGGAGACCGGCATCGCCAGCACCTCGCTGATGTCCTTGCCGCCGAAGCGGTACTCGAGGACCTCGGGGCCGAAGCGCTTGCCGTCGCAGTCCTCGCAGGGCGCGGAGACGCCCGCCATGACCGCCAGGTCCGTGTAGATCACGCCGGCGCCGTTGCACGTCGGGCACGCGCCCTCGGAGTTCGCGCTGAACAGCCCGGGCTTGACGCCGTTCTCCTTCGCGAACGCCTTGCGGATCGGCTCGAGCAGCTTCGTGTAGGTGGCGGGGTTGCTCCGGCGCGAGCCCTTGATGGCGGTCTGGTCGATCGCCACGACGTCGGCGTCGTGGGCGGGGGAGGCCACCACGGACCCGTGGATCAGCGTGCTCTTGCCCGAGCCGGCCACGCCGGTGACCACGACGAGGACGCCGAGCGGCACGTCGACGTCGACGTCCTGCAGGTTGTGCGC
This sequence comes from Actinomycetota bacterium, assembly GCA_009699505.1. GTDB lineage: Bacteria > Actinomycetota > Thermoleophilia > Solirubrobacterales > Solirubrobacteraceae > Patulibacter. Next base: position 1,365 of record WLOB01000068.1, read on the forward strand.
GTCGGCGCCGCGGATCTCCAGTCGCCCGGTCGGGGACCGCACGGTCGACTTGAGCGCGGCCCGGTCGTCGAGGTGGCGGCCGGTCAGCGTGTCGCTCGCGCGCAGCCCGTCGACCGTGCCCTGAAAGACGATCTCGCCGCCCGCCGTGCCGGCCCGGGGGCCGAGGTCGACGACGTGGTCGGCGATCGCGATCGCCTCGGGCTTGTGCTCGACGACGAGCACGGTGTTGCCCTTGTCGCGCAGGCGCAGGAGCAGCTCGTTCATCCGCCGGATGTCGTGCGGGTGCAGGCCGATCGTCGGCTCGTCGAACACGTAGGTGACGTCCGTGAGGGACGACCCGAGGTGCCGGATCATCTTCGTGCGCTGCGACTCGCCGCCCGACAGGGTGCCGGTCGGCCGGTCGAGCGACAGGTAGCCCAGACCGATCTCCGTGAACGAGTCGAGCGTGTCGCGCAGCGAGCTCAGGAGCGGCGCGACGGACGGCTCGCGCAGGCCGCGCACCCAGTCCGCGAGCTCGGAGATCTGCATCGCGCAGGCGTCGGCGATGCTGATGCCTGCGATCTTCGACGAGCGCGCGCCCGCGTTCAGCCGGGTCCCGTGGCAGTCGGGGCAGGGGGCGAAGGTGATCGCCCGGTCGACGAACGCGCGGACGTGCGGCTGCATCGCCTCGCGGTCCTTCGACAGGAACGACTTCTGGATCGACGGGATGAGGCCGGCGTACGTGAGGTTGATGCCCTCGACCTTGATCTTCGTCGGCTCCTTGTGGAGCAGGTCCGCCAGCTCGGCGTCCGTGAAGTCGCGGATCGGCTTGTCGGGGTCGAAGAACCCGCAGCCCCGGAAGATCCGGCCCTGCCAGCCGTCCATGCTGTAGCCGGGGATCGTGACCGCGCCCTCGTTGATCGACCGCGCCTCGTCGTAGAGGGCCGTGAGGTCGAAGTCCGAGACGGTGCCCATGCCCTCGCACCGCGGGCACATGCCGCCCGTGATCGAGAACGACTTGCGCACCGTGGTGCTCGCGCCCTTCTCGACCGTGATCGCCCCGCCGCCGCGGACGGACGGGATGTTGAACGCGAACGCCTTGGGCCCGCCGACGTGGGGCGTGCCGAGCCGGCTGAACAGGACGCGGAGCATCGCGTTGGCGTCCGTGGCGGTCCCGACGGTCGAGCGGGCGTTGGCGCCCATGCGCTCCTGGTCGACGATGATCGCCGTCGTCAGACCGTCGAGGACGTCGACCTCCGGCCGTGCGAGCGTGGGCATCATGCCCTGCAGGAACGCGCTGTAGGTCTCGTTGATCAGGCGCTGGGACTCCGCGGCGATCGTCCCGAACACGAGCGAGCTCTTGCCGGAGCCGGAGACGCCGGTGAAGACGGTGAGCCGGCGCTTGGGCAGCTCGACGCTGACGTCCTTGAGGTTGTTGACCCGGGCGCCGTGGACCCGGATGAGGTCGTGGGCGTCGGCCGCGCGGATCCGCGGCTCGTCGGTGCTCGGGGTCGTGCTCATCGTGCTCTCGGTCGGGCGGCGTGGTCGTCGACGACAACGGGCCGGTGGCGTCCGGGCGATTCAACCAGTCGCGGCACGCGCCGAGGAGGCGGCCGAGGGAGGGCCGCTTCCGTTCCAGGTTTCCATAAGATCGATTATCGAGCGCAGAGTGGATCGAGGGAGGGAGGGGGCGATCCGCCGTCCGATCGCCCGGGTCCTACAGCAGCACCGCCGGCGTCCAGCGCGGCCAGCGCGCGTCGCCGATCCGCCGGCCGCGCTCGTAGGTCGCGACCGGGCGGAACGGCGTGGCGGCGCGGCCGTTGTCGTAGAACGTCGTGCGGTCGGCGAGCGTCCGGGCCTCGGCGACGAGCGACCAGAGCCGCTCGTACCGCTCGCGGATCTTCGCGACCGGCACGGTGTGGCCGCCCTGCGTCACGCGGTGCTGCACGCGCAGGACCGTCACCTCGACCGGGACGAGCATCACGTGCAGCGAGACGAGGTGGCCGCCCGCGGTCGCGCGCCGGACCAGGTCGACCTTGCTCGGGTGGCTGAAGACGGTCTCCGCGATGAACGAACGCCGGTCCGCGAGCAGCGCCTCGCGTCGGACCGCCGCGGCCGCCGACGCCTCGTACGCGTGCTCCTCCTCGTGGCCCGGCCACCGCTCCTTCGCGAGCTCGTCGGCGTTGACGAACGGCAGCCGGGCCACCGGGCCCAGGACCTCGTGCACGAAGGTCGACTTGCCCGAGCCGTTCGGTCCCGCGAGGACGTGCAGGACCGGGGTGCTCACCCCGCGGCGGCGTCGCCCCCGCGGACCACGACGGCCCCGTCCTCGTCGGCCTCCGCCCACGACGCCCCGGACGCGTCGAGGCGGTCCGTCAGGTCGAGCCCGGCGATCCGATCGGCGATCGCCTGCTCCCACCCGGCGCGGACGACGGCCTGGCTGCGGTCGTCGACCTCGTCGTACGCCGCCCGGCCCGTCAGGACGCGCTCGATCGCGTCGTGCGTGACCGACGGCGAGGCCTCGAGCTCCCGGCCGATCCGCGCCCAGTGGTCGAGCTGCTGGGCGGCGCTGCGGCTGTGGACCTGCCCGGCCGCCTTCGCCGCCTCGAACAGGTCGCCGTCGATGCGGGTCGGCATGGTCGCCATGGGACGACTGTAGCAGTCCGCTACAGCGGCCGTGCGGGCCACGCGGGCGGCCGGTCGGGACCGCTCCCGACATCGCGGGGATCGGGTCCGCGGCGACCGGCGCGGGGCCCGGTCTCCCCCGCGCCGGCGGCCGACGGCGTCAGTCGACCGACGCCGGGTGCCGCTCGCGCTCGCGGTCGTAGTTCGTGCGCAGCAGGGCGACGACGTCGCGCACGTCGTCCTCGTCGCGGATGGCGCGCGCCGCCCAGCCGACCCGGTCCGGGAAGACGGGGTGGAACGTGATCCGGCCGGCGTCGTGGAGCTCGTGCCACACGGCCTTCGGGAAGGCGATGTGCAGGACGCGGTCGCCGTGCAGGTGGCCGATCTCGCGGCGGCCGAGCCGGAAGGACCACTCGCCGCGTTCGCCGGTCACGGCCGTGATGCCGTCCCAGTCCGCGACCTGCGCCGTGATGGCGTCGAGCGCCCCGGGGACGCCGTCCGGGGCGGGCGCCGGCGTGGCCGGGCGGTCGCCGGTCGCCGCGGGCGCGTCGGCGGTCGCGGCTCGCGGCGCGTCGGTGGTGGTGAGCGGCTCGGCGGTGGTGGGCGGGTCGGGGGCGGTGCGGTCGGGGACGGACACGGTGGGCTCCTGCGGTCGTTGCTGCGGACGACCCCGACCGTAGGACCTCAAGCGGGGCTGAAGTCAAGGGCGGTCGGCGTCCGACGCGGGGATCACGGGCGGTCCGCCGTCCCGCCCCACGCCAGTGGCCCGGGGCCGTGGGCCGCGGCGCGGTCGTCGGGGTTCGCGAGCCGGCAGCGGTCCAAGGACAGGCAGCCGCAACCGATGCACGACGTCAGGCCGGTCCGCAGTCGCTCGAGCTCGGCGATGCGCTCGTCGATCCGCCGGCCCCAGGGCTCGGACAGCCGGCCCCACTCCTCCCGCGTCGGCGCGCGGTCGGGCGGCAGCTGGTCCAGCAGCTCCCGGATCTCGTCGAGGCGCAGCCCGACCCGCTGCGCGAAGACGACGAAGGCGATCCGGCGCAGGACGGGACGCCGGTACCGGCGGTGACCCGAGCCCGCCCGCTCCGAGGCGATGAGCCCGCGCTCCTCGTAGTACCGCAGCGCGGACGCCGCGACGCCGCTGCGCCGGGAGACCTCGCCGATCGTGAGCAGCTCGGCCATGCCCCATTCTCACCACACCGGCGGTCGCCCTCCCCCGTCCCGGCGGTCGCCTCCGACCCGCCGACCCGCCGCGGCGGTTGCGCGCGGGCCCGCCGGGGAAGTCGCAGGGGTGATGCCCGACGACACCGTGACCGCCCACTTCCACGGCGGACCCTTCGACGGCGGCTCGCTGCCCGTCGGCGAGGACGACCTGCACGACCTCGTCGCGATCGAGACGACGTCCGACGGCCCCCGCCTGCAGGGGCCGCTCGCCGAGGAGGACGACCACGGCGACCGCGACGTCTACCGCCTCTCCCCCGCGGCCAGCGGCCTCGAGGGCGACGTCGAGTACGCCTACGTCGCGCCGCTCGACGCGGGCTGAGCCCGGCCGCGCGAAGGCCTCAGAACGCGTACCGCACCCGGAGGTACGGGGTGCGCCGCGCGATCAGCTCCTGCAGCCGGGAGAGCCAGATCGCTTTCCACCGGTAGCGGTAGCGGACGTTGTCCTGGCCGTTCTGGGAGCGCTTGACCTCCTGGGTCTCCGGCGTCCACAGGAGCTCCTCGGCGCGCGGGTGCCAGCCGAGGTTGACGTCGTGCAGACCCTCGTTGTGGGTCAGCATGATGATCTCGCACGCGAGCTGGCGCTTCGCCGCGGGGCCGATGCCGTCGTCGAGCCGGGTGAGCAGCTCGTCCCACCCCTCGAGCCAGCCCGGCCGCACGACGACGGGCGAGAAGTTCACGTGGACCTCGTAGCCCGCCTCGACGAACGCGTCGATCGCGGCGATCCGCTCCGCGATCGGGTCCGTCCGCACGTCGAGGGCGAGCGAGAGCTCCTCCGGCATGAGCGAGAACCGCACCCGGGTGCCGCCGCGGGGGTCCCAGTCGAGCATGGAGCGATTCACGGCCTTCGTCGCGAAGCTCGCCTTCGCCCCGGGCGTCACGGCGAACCGCCCGACGAGGTCGCGGACGTTGTCGCTGACGTGGGCGTCGATGGAGCAGTCCGAGTTCTCGCCGATGTCGTAGACCCAGTCGACCGGGTCGCACTGGGTGGCCTCGGTCTTCGGCCCCGTCCGCTCGAGGTGGCGCAGCGTCGCCCGCGTGATCTGGTCGATGTTCGCGAAGACGGTGATGGGGTTGGCGTAGCCCTTGCGGCGCGGGACGTAGCAGTAGGCGCAGCTCATGGCGCACCCGTTCGCGGTCGACGGGGCGATGAAGTCCGCCGACCGCCCGTTCGGCCGCACGCGGGGCGCCTTCAGGGTGCCGAGGACGAGGTGGGTGCGCTTGATGCGGTTCCAGTCCCCGACGTTGCCGGGGTTGCCGTGCAGGCCCGGGATGTTCCAGTGCGACGCCACCTCGATCCGCTCGGCGGCCGGGAACCGGTCGAGCACCTCCTGTCCGCGGGGGAGCGCGGCGGCCGCGGGCTCGACGTAGATCCGCTCGACGTCGAGCCTCCCCCGCGTCGCGGCGGCGACGTCCACGGGGCCGGTCGAGGGGCTCGGGGAGGGCACCCTGGGAGTGTGCCCGCGCGGCCGGTCGCACAGTCGCGGGGTGGCCGATCCCGTCCGAGGCCCCGCGGCCGCCCGCGGCGGTGGCGACGGCTCAGCCGCCGGCCGCCGGCACCGCGCAGCCGGCGAGCCACGCCGCCAGTTCCACGGGGCGGGCGAGCATCGGCATGTGGCCGCCGTCCATCTCGTCCGGCTCGATGCCGAGCCGGTCGCGGGTCACGCGGCGCATGAGGTCCGGCGGGAACATGCGGTCGTGCCGGCAGAGCAGCGACCGCGCCGGCACGTCGGGCAGCCGCTCGAGGGGCCACGGGAGCGACAGCGCGTGCGCGTGCGGGTCGCGCGCCCGGCCCAGGGCCTCGTGGGCCAGCGACGGCTCGACGTCCTGCAGGAAGGTCTCGAGGTCGCCCGCCGGCGGCGCGCCCTCGTGGGCGTCGCGCTCCGCGATCGCGCCGGCGTGGTCGACCGCCTCCCACCACCCGCCGAACGACTCGCCGGGCCGCGGGACCATGCCGGCGACGTAGAGGACCGCCGACGCGCGGGCCCCGAGCCGTGCCGCGACGAGCGGGGCGACCATGCCGCCGAGGGAGTGCCCGACGACGAGCACGTCGTCCCGCCCGTCGAGCGCGGCGACCATCGCCTCGGCGTGGTCCCCGAGCGTCGCGGCGGGCTCCTCGATCGGCAGGTCGATCGCGACCGGGTCGTGGCCGAGCGTCAGCAGCTCGGGCTGGACGAGGTGCCAGTCCCAGGCGCCGCCGCCACCCCCGTGGACCAAGGCGAAGGTGCTCATGGTCCTCGGACGGGCCGGCGGGCACGGACTCATCGGTCCGACGGGCCCCGAGATCGACGTCCTCGCCCCCGGCCTCGCGGCGGTCCCGCCGTCAGACGACCTGCGCCGCCGCGTGCCCCGACGCCCAGGCCCACTGGAAGTTGAACCCGCCGAGGTGGCCCGTGACGTCGAGGACCTCGCCGACGAAGTAGAGGCCGGGGCTGCGCCGGGACTCCAGGGTCTTCGGGGAGATCTCGCGGGTGTCGACGCCGCCCAGCGTGACCTCGGCGGTGCGGTAGCCCTCCGTGCCGCCCGGGACGACCTGCCAGCCGTTGAGCCGGGCCGCGACGTCGCGCAGCTCGGCCGGCGTGAACCGCTTCATCGGCTTGGCCTCGAACCAGCGGTCGGCCAGGAGGCCGGCCATCTTCTTCGTGAAGACCCCGGCCAGCACTGTGCCCAGGCCGCTGTCGGGCCGCGCGGCCTGCTGCTCCTGCAGCCAGGCCAGCGCGTCGCGGTCGGGCAGGAGGTCGATCTCGACCGTGTCGCCGAGCTCCCAGAACGACGAGATCTGCAGGATCGCCGGGCCGCTGAGACCGCGGTGCGTGAAGAGGATGTTCTCGCTGAAGCTCTGGTCCCGGCACCGGGCGACCGCGGCGACCGAGGTGCCCGACAGCTCGTTGCAGAGCTCCTTCAGCCCGTCCGTGATGATGAACGGCACGAGGCCCGCGCGGGTCGGCAGCACCTCGTGGCCGAACTGGCGCGCGATCTCGTAGCCGAAGCCGGAGGAGCCCAGCGTGGGGATGGACAGGCCGCCCGTGGCGATCACCACGGACGTCGCGCGGACCGGGCCCAGGTCGGTCTGGAGCGCGTAGCCGTCGTCCGTCCGTTCGATCCGCTGCACCGACGTGTTGACGTGCAGCTCCACGCCCGCCTCGCGGCACTCCGTCAGGAGCAGGTTGAGGATGTCCTTGGACTTGTCGTCGCAGAAGAGCTGGCCGAGCTTCTTCTCGTGGTGCGCGATGCCGTGCTTGTCGACGAGGGCGATGAAGTCCCACGGCGTGTAGCGGGCCAGCGCCGACTTGCAGAAGTGCTCGTTGCGCGACGCGTAGTTCGCGGGCTCGGCCCACATGTTCGTGAAGTTGCAGCGCCCGCCGCCGGACATGAGGATCTTCTTGCCGGCCTTGTTCGACCGGTCCAGGAGCAGCACCCGGCGTCCGCGACCGGCGGCGGTCATGGCGCACATGAGGCCGGCGGCACCGGCACCGATGATCACGACGTCTGGGGAGCGCAGGGCGAGGTCCTCGGGCACGAGCGGGCGCCGGGGAGGGCGCCCCGGCGTCCCCACACGGTACGGCGGCGGCCGGGGTCGGCGCGGCGTGGCGGGCGCCTGGGCGGTCGGGCGGTCGGGCACCCGGGGGCCCCGGGTTCCGGCGTCGTCGGTCCCGGCGGGCGACCGGCCTCCCTCCGCGGCCCGGGACCCGGCCTAGCGGCGACGGCCGGCGACGGAGGACTCGAGGCGCTCGAGCTGACGCCGTCCGGCCTCCCGATGCACCCGTCGCTCCGACGCCGACAGGCGCTCCAGCGCGGTCCTCAGCGTCGCGACGCGGACGTCCGCCCCGTCGCGCAGCAGCTCCCGGACGACCGCGTCGACGGGCCGGGCACCCCGTCGGCGGTTGCAGCGCCGGCAGGCGAGCACGGCGTTGTCGGGCGTCAGGTGCCCTCCCCGCGCTCGGGGCACCACGTGCTCGAGCGTGAGGTCGCGGCGCCACGGCGCGCGTCCGCACCAGACGCAGGCGGGACCGTCGCGCTCGATCAGCGACTCGACGGTGACGCCCATGCGCGGACGGTACCCCCGGGACCGCCGCGGGATGCGACCGCGGCCGCCCCCGCCGGTCCGGGGCACGCCGCCCCGTCCGCCCGACCAGGTGGCCGGGCGCCCGCGTCCCCCTCAGCCCTGCCAGGGGATCGTGGCCTGCAGCACGGCCTCGTCGAGCGCGTCGCTGCGCAGCGCGGTGATCCCCTGGTACTCCGGGTCGGCCACCATCTCGCTGAACGCCGCGCGCGACGGGTACCGCACGAGCAGGACGGCGTCCCACTCCCAGGGTTCCGGTGCGACGAGGCTCGTCCCGGCGTCGCCGACGTAGACGATCTCCGCACCGACGCGCTCGAGGAACGGCCGGATCCTCGTCGCGTACTCCGCGTAGGAGCCGGCACCGCCCTCCCGGTAGCGCAGGAGGTTCAGCATCACCACCGGCCCGCCGGGGTCCTCCTGCAGGAAGCGCTTGAGGTCTCGTCCGGTCGGGTCGACGGCCATGGCGCGATCCTCGCCCGGTGCCCGGCGGAGGTCAACCCCGCGGCGCGACGTAGAACCACTCCCCGTCCTCGTGGACGAAGGCGCTCAGCTCGTGCTGCTCCCCCCGCTCGCCCGTCGTGCGGTCGCGGTGGTGGGCGACGAACTCCACGGTGCCGGCACGGTCGCCGTCGCCGCCGTCGGTGGTGCCGCGGATCTCGAGCCGCTCCCACGTCAGGTCCGGGTCCAGGTCCAGCGACCCCGGGCGTGTCGCGGGGTGCCAGGTCGCCAGGAGGTAGTCGCGCCGGCCGACGGCGAAGGCGCTGTAGCGCGAGCGCATCAGGCGCTCGGCCGTCGCCGCGGTGGCGTCCCCCGCGCGCCGGCCGCGGTGCAGCGGCCGGCAGCAGTCCGCGTACGACGGGCCCAGGCCGCAGGGGCACGGTCGGGTGCTGCGGGGCTCGGGCGACGGCACCGGTCGAGGATCCCACGGGCGCCCGTCGGCCCGTGGGTCGGCCCGGTCTCAGAGCCCGACGTCGGAGCGGCGCAGGGTGTCGAGCACCGGGGCGTACATCCGGCGCTTGATCTCGCCGAGCGTCGGGCCGTGCTTGCCGGCCTGCCCCGCCGCCCACGCGACGGCGCGGTCGACGACCTCGGTCCCGGGCGCGCACTCGTGGGCGACGCCGGCGGCGACGGCGTCCGGTCCGCCGTAGCGCCGCCCCGTGGTCATCGCCTCGTGCGCCGTCCGGTGCGGCAGGCGCGCGGTCAGGAGCGCCGTCATCCCGGGCGTGAACGGGATGCGGATGTCGACCTCGGGCACGCAGACGTAGCCGCGGTCCTCCCGCATCACGACCCGGTCGTGCGCGACGGCGAGCATCGCCCCCGCCGCGAAGGCGTGGCCCTGGAGCGCCGCCACCGTCGGCACCTCCGCCTCGAGGACGCGGGCGAAGAGCCCGTGGACCCGCGCGACGAACGCCGGGATCTCCCCCTGGTTGGCCCCCATCCACTCCAGGTCGAGGCCGTTGGACCAGAACTTCCCGGTCGCGGTGGTGACGAGCGCGCGGGGCCCCTCCGTCGCGACGACCTCGGCGAGCGCGTCCTCCACCCCTCCGACCCACCCGGGGGCGAAGCGGTTCTCTCGCCGTCCCCGAGGTCGAGGAGGAAGACGTCGTCGGAGCGGCTCAAGGTCGGCATGCCCGAAGTATTGCGCACGTTCTAGAACAACGCTTCTACTATCGGGGCGTGCCGCGCCCCCGGATCCACGACCTCGACGCGCTCCTGGACGCCGCGGAGGCGCTCCTGGCCGAGGGCGACGACCGCGCCGTGACGATCCGCGCCGTCGCCGAGCGGGCGGGGGCGTCCAGCGGCTCGCTCTACCACGCCTTCGGGTCGCGCAACGAGCTGCTCGGGCGCCTGTGGCTGCGCGCGGCCACGCGGTTCCTCGAGCTGCAGCGCGCCGCCGTCGACGCCGAGCTCGCCGCCGGCGACGGCTGGGACGCCGCGGTCGCCGCGACGGTCGCCGCCGCCCGCACGTTGCGCGACCTCGAGGAGACGTCGCCCGCGACCGCCCGCACCCTGCTCCGGCACCGGCGCGAGACGCTGCTGCAGGACGGGCTGCCCGACGGACTCGCCGGGGAGCTCCGGGACCTCGACGACGCGCTCCTCGCCGTGCTCCGGCGGCTGGCGGACGCGCTGTTCGGACGCCACGACCGCCGCGCCGTGGAGACGGTGGCGGTCTGCGTCGTCGACCTCCCTCCCGCGCTCCTCGACGGCCGTCGGGCGCGAACCATCGACCCGACGGCGGCGCTCGCGGCGGCGGTGCGCGGCGTGCTCGAGGACGCCCGGCGGGGATGAGCGGGGCCGCGGGATCGGGCGCCGCCGTCCAGCGCCGTCCACCGTCGGGGGTGGACACCTGACGTATCCGGCTATCGGTGGTCGCCTCGGCGTCCGAGGCTGATCCCATGGCTCTCTCCGCCCGCGCCCTCGCGGCCGCCACGACGACGGGCGTGGCGCTGGGCGCCGCGGCCGCCGCGCCGGCCGGCGCCGCGACGTCGTCGCCCTCCCCCACCGCCGCCTCCCCGATCTCCCGGGTCTACGTGAGCCTCCCCCGCCAGGGCAAGGCCGCCCCGTCGGCGGCGCTCATCGCGCGGGGCATCCGCGTGGCGACGAAGGCCCGCGACGGCGAGGCCGGCGGCCGGCGCATCAGGCTCATCTGGCTCGACGACGCGTCGGGCGACGCGTGGGACCCCGCGAAGGTCGTCGCCAACGCGCAGCGCGCCGCCGCCGACCCCACGGCGATCGCCTACGTCGGCGAGGGCAACTCGGGCGCCACCGCGCTCTCGATGCCGATCGTCAACCGCGCGGGGCTCGTGCACCTCTCCCCGGTCAGCACGGCGACCGACCTCACCTCGACCGACCGCGCCGCCGAGCTGCAGCCGACGGGCGTGCGCACGTTCTTCCGCCCGATGCCGGACGACGCCCGCCAGGGCGCCGCGCTCGCGACCTACGCCCGGACCTCCGGCGTGCGGGGCGGCGTGCTGCTCGTCGACGACGACGGGCTCTACGGCCGCGGGCTGACGTCGGCGTTCGCGGCCGGCGGCGCCCGCAGCGGCGTCCGGATCATCGGGCGACGCGTCGCGGCCCCCGACGGACCGGGCCTGCCGGCGCTCGCCCGCGAGGTCCGGACCCTGAAGCCCGCCGCCGTCGTCTACGGCGGCTCGCCCTCGAGCGGCGCCGCGGCGGTCGTCCGGGCGCTGCACGCGGCGTCGCCGACCACGCTGATCTTCGGCGGCGAGGCGCTCGCCAACGATGCGTTCGCGAAGCAGGCCGGGCCCGCCCAGTCCGTCCTGCGCCTAACCGCCCCGGCCGCGCACGCGGACCCGCGCCCGTCCCGGACCCACGGGCTGGGACGCCGTCCCGCCGCGTTCTCCGTGTTCGCGCACAACGGCATGACGGCGCTCCTGCGGGCCGTCGACCGCTCGGCGAGGACCGGTGCCGTGACGCGCGAGAGCGTCCGCACGGCCGTCTTCGACGGGTCGCTCCAGAGCGGGCTGTCGGGCGCCTGGACGATCTCCGCCTCCGGCGACTCGACCTACGGCGCGTTCGACGAGCTCCGGCTCGCGAAGGGCCACGTGCGGACCCCGGGAGAGGTCGCCGTCGACAGCCTCGTGCGCAAGCAGAGCGCCGCCCTGCGGGCCCGGCTCGCGAAGCGCAAGCGGCTCGCACGGGCCGGCGTCGCGCCGCAGAAGGCGCAGAGCGTCATCGGCAGCGTGACGAGCGTCAACATCGCCTCGATGGACCTCGAGACCGCGATGATGCTGGTCCAGTCCCAGCGGGCGGACCTCCTCGAGGCGCAGCTGCGGGAGCAGATCGCCGCCGTGCACGCCCGCACGGACCAGGTCGCGAAGCTCGGCACGGTCCTGAGCCGCCTGAGCACGCTCGAGGCGCGGTTCCCGGCCGGGTCCTCGAACGACCGCGTGACGGTCTCCCTCCCGGACCTCGGGACCGCCCTGACGGACCTCGCCACGGCCGCGACCGACGCGAAGCTCGCTCCGGCGCCCGCCTCGGCGTCGCTCGGCCAGGTCCGGACCTCGATCCAACAGATGCGGGGCCAGATCGACGCGCAGACCAACAGCCAGCAGATGGACATGCTCCGCCTGCAGTCCCTGTCGAACAAGCGCAACGAGGCGTTCGACGTCATGACGAACTTCATCAAGAAGATGCAGGAGTCGCGCGCGAGCATCATCGGCAACATGCGCTGAGCCCGGCCGCCGTGCCGATCGCACGCCGACCCGCCCCGTCGCGCACGCCGCCCCTCAGGTGCCGCGCGGCGGCGCCGGGCCCGCTACGGTGGCCGACCGGTCCACGTGAACCCCACGAGGACCGGTTCACGGAGTAGAACCTGACCTTGACGGGTAGCGACGCGTTGTCCGTACATGGCCCGGCCGAACGGCGATCTCGATGAGCACAGGAGCACCAGCGCTGGCCTTCCGTTCCCGCGGGCGCCGTTCACGTGCCCGGGCGGGCGATCCGGAGGCCTTCGCGGCGCTGTACGCGAAGCACGAGCAGGAGCTCTTCCGCTACTGCCGCTCGATCCTGGGGAACGAGCACGACGCCCGCGACGCGTTGCAGAACGCGATGCTGAAAGCGTTCTCGGCGTTGCAGACGGAGGGCCGCGACCTGGCGCTGCGGCCGTGGCTCTTCAAGATCGCGCACAACGAGGCGATCTCCCTCGTGCGGCGACGCCCGGCGACGGCGGAGCTGGACGAGACGCTGGGGGGCCCCGAGGACTCCGTCGACCGGACGGTGCAAACCCGGGAGCGGCTCTCGCTCCTGCGGGCGGACCTGCAGGACCTGCCGGAGCGGCAGCGCGGCGCCCTCGTGATGCGGGAGCTCAGCGGCCTGAGCCACGAGCAGATCGGCGAGGCGCTCGGCACGAGCGCCCGGGCCGTGAAGCAGACGCTGTACGAGGCCCGCAGCAGCCTCGCGGACTGCGAGGAGGGACGCGCCATGCACTGTGAGGCCGTCCAGCGCGCGCTGTCCGACGGCGACGGTCGCGTCTCGCGGTCGCGCCGGATGCGTGCCCACCTGCGCACCTGCACGACGTGCGAGCGGTTCCGCATCGCGCTCGTGCAGCGCCCCGCCGAGCTCGCTGCGCTGAGCCCGGCCATGCCGCTCCTGGGCGTCTCGGGCATCGCGGCGGCGCTCAAGGGCACCACCGTCGTCGGCGGTGCCGTGGGCGGCACGGCCGCCACCGTCGCGACCGGTGCGGGTGGCGGGTTCGGCGCCTCGATCCTCGCGGCCGGCGCGGCGAAGGTCGCCGTGGTCGCGGCGACGGTGACCGTGGCGGGCGGCGCGGCCGTCGTGGCGGGCACGTCGATCGCGGAC
>WLOB01000069.1 GCA_009699505.1 Actinomycetota bacterium
ACGGCCCCGGGCTCCTCGCCCCGGCCGCCGCGGCCGGTCGTCGGGCGCGTGTCGCCGACGGCGTTGCCGCCGGCCCCCACGCCGGCGAGGCTCGCCGCGCCGGGCTCCGCCTCGACCGGGGCCACGGGACCCTCGGCGGCGCGGGCCGCCGACGACCCGTCCGTCCCGCCCGGCGCCGCGTCCGTCGCCGCGGGGGCGCGGCCCCCGCCCTCGTCGTGCGCGCTCACGCGGCCCCGTCCTCTCGAAGTTCCTGGTGCTGCTCCGCGATGCCCTCGTCGCCCGTGACGTCGACCTCCGCGCGGGCGGCGGCGAGCATCTCGGCGCCGCCGGCGCGCAGGAGCCGCTCGCCCAGCACTGCGCCGAGCTCCTCCGGGTCGGCGCCCTCGCGGGTGTCGACCGCCCAGTCCGCGCCGTCGGGGGCCCCGACGAAGCCCGTCATGCGCAGGCCGCCGTCGACCGGCCGGGCGTGCGCACCGACCGCGCTGGTGCAGTCCGCGCCCAGCGCCCGCGCGACGGCGCGCTCGGCCCGCAGGCAGGCCCAGTTGCCCGGGTCGTGGACCACGGCGGCGGCCGCGAGCGCGACCTCGTCGCCGGCGCGCGCCTCGATCGTCAGCGTCCCCTGCCCGGGGGCGGCGACGAACGCCGGGCCCTCGAGCGGTACGACGTCGTCCGGCGTCCGGCCGAGGCGGTGCAGGCCCGCGGCCGCCAGGACGATCGCGTCGAGGCGGTCGTCGTGGTCCGGGGCCAGCCGGCCCAGGCGGGTGTCGACGTTGCCGCGGGCGGCGACGATCTCGAGGTCCGGGCGCTCCGCGAGGAGCTGGGCGGCACGGCGCAGCGACGCCGTCCCGACGCGGGCGCCCGGCGGCAGCGCGGCGAGCGACGCGGCGCCGATCAGGACGTCCCGCGGGTCCTCGCGGACGGACGCGGCGACGAGCTCGAGCCCGTCGGGCAGCACGCCCGGCACGTCCTTGGCGGAGTGGACGGCGAGGTCGATGTCGCCGGCGACCAGCCCGCGCTCGAGCTCGGTGACCCACTTCGCCTTGTCCGGCGCGGCGCGGTCCCGGTCGCCGGTCGTGACGACCTCGACGATCTCGACCTGGTGGCCCGCCCCGCGCAGCGCGGCGGCGACGGTGCGCGCCTGGACGAGCGCGAGGGGGCTGCGGCGGCTGCCGAGCCGGATCACGACGTGCGACGGCCGACGGCGCGCCAGGCGTCCGCCGCGGGGACGTGCCCGGCCGACACGCGCTCACCGGGCACGCCGTGCGACGCGGTGACGTCCGTCTCGCCGTGGGCGGCGGGGCAGCCGGCGGCCGCGGCGCTGCGCCGGGTCTCCGCGTCCATCACGGCGCCGCGGACGATCCGCGGATCCGTCGCGTGGGCGGGCGCGAAGCCGCGTCCCGGGTCCGCCGCGTCGACGTCGACGTCCGCGTCGTCCAGGCCGAAGAGGTCGCGCAGGACCTCGACGTGGCCGTGGGCGTCATCGCGGTCGCGGGCCTCCTTCAGGCGGACGGTCGGCTCGTGCAGCAGGCGCTGGACGACGGTGCGGGCGGCGCGCTCGATGCGGGCGAGGTCGGCCTCGGAGGCGGACTCCCAGCGGCCCTCGTTCTCCGAGAGCACGTGCTCGACGATCTCGGTCGCACGGGCGCGGAGGTCGACGATCGTGGGGGTGATCTCCATCTGGCCCATCCAGCGGGCGAACTTGTGGATCTCCTCCTCGACGATCTCCTCGGCGATCGAGGCCTCGGCGCCGCGGCCGGCGAGGTTCTTCGCCACGACGGCCTGCAGGTCGTCGATGTCGTAGAGCGAGACGCCGGGGACCGTCGCGCACTCCGGGTCGATGTCGCGCGGGACGGCGATGTCGATCAGGACGAGCGGGCGGTCGTGCCGGGCGGACATGACGTCGGCGAGCTCGGTCGAGCCGAGGACGGGGTGCGGCGAGCCGGTCGACGAGACGACGACGTCGGCGGCCTCGAGCTGCTCGGGCAGCTCGGTCAGCGAGCCGACGCTGCCGCCGAAGCGCGCGGCCAGCGAGCGTGCGCGGTCGGCGTGGCGGTTGGAGACGAAGAGCGTGCGGACGCCCTGGGTGGCGAAGGCCTGGGCGGTCAGCTCGGCGGTCTCGCCGGCGCCGATGATCATCACCCGGCGGTCGGCGAGGTCGCCCACCGTGGCGGAGGCGAGGTCGACCGCGACGGACGCGACGGAGGTGCGGCGCTCGGACAGCGTCGTCTCGGTGCGCACGCGCTTGCCCGTCCGCAGCGCCGCCTTGAACAGGCGGTTGAGCATCGGGCCGGTCGTGCCGACGCGCAGCGCGGTCTCGTACGCCCGCTTGACCTGGCCCTGGACCTCGTACTCGCCGAGGATCATCGAGTCCAGGCCCGACGCGACCCGGTAGAGGTGCCGCGCCGCGTCGCAGTTGCGCGGGGTGTAGACGAGGCTCGCCAGCTCGACCGGGCGGATCCGGGAGCTCTTGGCGATGACGTTCAGGAGGTCGCCCTCGGCCTGCAGCGGGTCGCCGACGACGAGGTAGATCTCGGTGCGGTTGCACGTCGAGAGGACCGCGGCCTCGTGGACGTGCTCGGACCGCGCGAGCTCGCCGAGCATCCGCTCGATCTGCGCGTCCGTGACGGACAGGCGCTCGCGGACGGCGACGGGCGCGGTCTTGTGGGAGAGCCCCAGGACGAGCAGCTCGTTCATCGCCGCGCCCCGCGGGACTCGGCGGCGGCGGCCACCGCGGCGGGGTCGCCGACGGCACCGCCCGGGGCCGGGTCCGCCGTGCCGGTGCCGCCGACGCGGGCGGCCGCGCCGTCCAGGCGGGACTCCAGCGCCTCGAGCCGCCGGGCCGCGTCGCGGACGCGGAAGGCGACGATCACGAGGTACGTCAGCACCAGGATCGCCGAGACGATCACGGCCGCGACGACGTAGCCGGCGCTGCCGGAGTCGGGCGGGATCTCGGTGAGGGCGGTGACGATCACGGGGAGGCCAGGATCCTTCGCGTCAGAGGGTGACCGGCGACGAGGCGCGGGCGACGACGGGGACGGCGTCCTCGCCCTCGACCTTGCGTTGCAGCTGCCGCACCCGGATGCGGGTGCTCTTGTGGACGATCTCGAGGTGCCAGAGCGTCACGAAGAGCGCGCCGAGGGCCAGGACGGACAGGCCGAAGGCCAGACCGGCCGTGCCGGGCAGGTTGCTCGCCGGGTCGTCGAGCGGCTGCGGGTGCAGGAGGTTCGTCGTGAGGCGGACGACGCCGAAGCAGACCGGGGCGAAGATGCCCGCCGAGACCGCGAAGACCGAGGCCGTGCGCGCCTGGCGCTCGGGGTCCTCGATCGCGAAGCGCATGGGCTGGTACGTCGCGTAGAGCAGGAAGATGATGAGGAAGGTGACGAGCACCGGCTCGCCCCAGTCCCACCACACGCCCCAGGCGGCGCGGCCCCAGATGCCACCGGTGATGAGGGCGATGAGGCAGAAGTTCTGCGCCTGGTGGATCGCGACGTACGAGCGCAGGTCGTCGATCGGCCGGTCGTGCTTGAGGTGCTGCCAGGCGAAGAACGCGCCGGCGACGAACGCGATCAGGGTGATGATCGCGAACGCCGGGTGCAGGTAGGTCAGCTTCTGGCGCACGCCCTCCGTCGCGTCCGTCGGCACGACCGCCGCGGACACGACGATCCACGCCAGCACGATCGCGATCGTGACGGCGGTGAGGGGGAGGATGCGACGGGCGTAGGGCATCGCGGCGTGGGTCAGTCCTCGACGATGCCGTCGGACACGGCCCAGGAGACCAGCAGGAACACTCCATCGTACAGAGCCAGGGCCGTCCACCACCGCCCCTCCACCACGTCCTGCGGCGAGGTGAGGACGGGCGAGAGGGCCTCGGAGGCCAGCGCGATCAGGGGGATCAGCAGCGGCACCGCCATCAGCGGCACCAGCAGCTCGCGCGACCGGGCCGCCGCGGCGATCGAGCCGACGAGCGCGCCGGTCACCGCGATCCCCAGGTCGCAGAGGACGAGCGCCCCGGCGACCGTCGGCAGCGCGCCGACGTCCAGCCCGTCCCGGAGCAGGAGGAACGCGAAGGCGGGGACCGCCACGAGGTGCAGGACGAGCAGGAAGCTCCAGAGCGCCAGGGCCTTCGCCGCGACGAGCGCCGAGGCCGACGCGGGGGTGAGCCGGAACGCGTCGAGGCCGCCCTCGTCCTCCTCCGCCGCCCAGAGCCGGCCGATGCCGAGCAGCGCCGCCAGGAGCGTCGTGACGAGGAGGACGCCGGCGGCGAGCGGGCCGTCGACCCGCCCGTCCTGCAGGCCGAAGCGGAAGAGGACGAAGACCCCGATCGAGAACAGGACCATCGTCGGCAGGACCTGCGGGGCGCGGCGCTCGCGGCGCCACTCGAGCGCCAGGAGCGCGCGGACGTCGCCGGTCCAGGCGCCGCGGGGGGCGGGCGGGGTGCTCATGCGTAGAGCGCCGCGATCTGGTCCGGGCCGACGGTGTCGGGGGTGGCGAGCAGGGTGACCGCGCCGTCGCGCAGGCCCACGACGATGTCGGACTCCGCGAGCGCGGCCTCCGGGTCGTGGCCCGCGATGACGCGCGTGCGGGCCGGGCGGGCGGCGGGCCCCGCGCCGGGCGACGCGGGCGCGGGCACGGCCGGGCGGGGCCCGAGCAGCGCGCCGAGCCGGGCGGACGCGGACGGGTCGAGGTTGGCCAGCGGCTCGTCGAGCAGCAGCAGCTCGGGGTCCGAGAGGAGGGTCGCCGCCGCGGTCGTCCGCTGGGTCAGGCCCCGGGAGAGCGCGTGGACGGGGAAGTCGGCGCGGCGGACGAGGTCCGTCGCCTCGAGCAGCTCGCGGACCCGGCCGGCGGGGTCGGCCACCCGCAGCAGGCGGGCGCGGTGCGCGAGGTTCTCGCGCACGGTGAGGTCGCGGTAGAGCATGGGCTCGTGGGCGAGGTACCCGACGCGGCCGCGGAGGTCGTGTCGGCCGTCGGGCAGCTCGTGCCCCAGCACCCGGCAGACGCCGCCCATCGGGCGCATGAGCCCCGCGAGCACCCGCAGGAGCGTGGACTTGCCGGCGCCGTTCGGGCCGAGCAGCGCGACGGTCGCCCCCGCGGGGACGATGACGGACACCTCGCGCAGGACGACGCGCTCGCCGCGGCGCCGGACGAGGCCGTCCAGCACGATCGCGGGCGCGGCGCGGTCCGGGCCGGCGAGGCCGGCCGTCGGGGGTGCGGCCTCCGGCGGCATCGGCCGTGGAGCCTACGCCGCGCGGGACCGCCTACCCTTCGCGGTCATGGCGAAGAAGACCCGGAAGCTGCCCGACGAGGAGCCCCAGAAGCGCAGCCGGCTCTTCTGGATCTGCGTGCTGGTGCTGCTCGAGGTCCTCCTCTGGACCGTCCTCTCCGTCGCGGGCGTGAGCGAGACGATCGCCACCGTCGTCGCCCTCGCCGGCGGCATCGCGTTCGTCGTCGTCTTCCGCGACCGCATCTGGGGCGAGGACTGGCGGGCGGAGCTCGAGCGCTCGCGGGCCCGCCGGCCGCGCTGAGGGACTCCCCGGTCGGGTGGCGCCGACCGGGCCGATCGGCCCGACCCGCTCGCGAGCACGACGCCAGGGGCGAAGGGACCGCGATCGCCCCCGACCGCGACCCTCCCCCCGCCCCTACGCGGCGCTCGTCGTCCGGAACCGGCGGAGCGCCAGCGGGACGCAGACCCCGATGATCAGGGTGCACCAGAGGACCATCCCGATCACGGGGTGCTCCAGGGGCCAGGAGCCGGTCGCCTCCGTGCCCTGCGAGACCTGACGGATCGCCGCGACGACCGTGGAGAGCGGGTCCCACTCGCCGATGAAGCGCGGGACCGCCGCCATGCCCTCGATCGGCACGAAGGTGCCGGCGAGGAACGAGAGCGGCAGGACGATCGCGAAGCCGACGCCCTGCATCGCGTCGGAGGAGCGCACGAGCATCCCCAGCAGGACGCCGAACCACGTGAAGGCGATCAGGCCCAGGAGGATCAGGCCGACGAGGAGCAGGACGTCGAGCGGGCCGACGTCGGGCCGCCAGCCGAGGGCGAGGCCGAGCCCGATGACGATGGCCAGGCCGAGGATCTGCTCGAGCACCTGCCCGATGACCTGCGCGGTGATCACGGCCAGGCGGCTCACGGGCAGGGAGCGGAAGCGGTCGATGACCCCCGTGGAGAAGTCGGTCGCCGTGGCGGTGCCGGCGCCGATCACGCCGAACGCGATGGACTGCGCGACGAGGCCCGGCAGCAGGTAGTCCTGGTACCGGGTCCCGGGGATCGCGATCGCGGAGCCGAAGACGTAGAGGAACAGCAGGGTGAAGATGACCGGCTGGATCGTCACGTCGCTCAGGCGCTCGGGCACGCGGGGGATCGCACGGAGCTGGCGGCCCACGAGGAGCAGCGTCTCGCGGACGTAGCGGGAGGCCGCGCCCGGGCGGGGCGGCAGGTCGGGGAGGGCGGCGCGGTCGGGCGCGCGGACGGTCGGCGTGCTCATGCGGGGACTCCGGTGGGGGCGGGACGGGTCGGGAGGGCGGACCGACGGGCGGCGACCGGGCTCATGCCGCCACCTCCGCGGTCTCGGGGCTCGCGCTCTCGGACGGGGGCCGACCGGTCAGGGCGAGGAACGCGTCGTCGAGGGTCGGACGGCGCAGGGCGAGCTCGTCGATCGGGACGCCGGACTCCCGGACGACCGCGGCGACGCGCTCGAGATCCAGGCTCTCGTCGGGCGCGGGGATCGACACGGTGCGGCCGCCGGCCGGGACGGTGACGTCGAAGCGGGGCGCGAGCGCGGAGCGCAGCGCCTCGACCCCGGCGGCGTCGACGGCCACGACGTCCACGCGCTGCTCGCCGATCCGGGCCTTGAGCTCCGTCGGGGTGCCCTCGGCGACCTCGCGGCCGTGGTCGATCAGGACGATCCGGTCGGCCAGCGCGTCGGCCTCCTCGAGGTACTGCGTCGTCAGGAGCAGCGTCACGCCCTCCGCGACGAGGTCGCGGACCGTCTGCCAGACGACCTGGCGACTGCGCGGGTCCAGGCCCGTCGTGGGCTCGTCGAGCACGAGGAGCTCCGGCTGCACGACGAGGCTCGCGGCCAGGTCGACCCGTCGGCGCTGGCCGCCCGACAGGCCCTTGATGAGGCGGTCGCGGAACTCGCCGATGTCGAAGCGGTCGATCAGGTGGTCGGCGATCGTCGCGGCGCCGGCCCGGCCGTGCCCGCGCAGCCGGCCCATGAGGACGAGGTTCTCGCGGGCGGTCAGGTTGCCCTCGAGGGCCGCGAACTGGCCGGTCAGGGAGATGACGCCGCGGACGGCGTCGGCCTCCCGGACGACGTCGTGGCCGCCGACGCGGGCGGTCCCCGACGTCGGCGCGATCAGCGTGGCGAGCATGCGGACGGTCGTCGTCTTGCCCGCGCCGTTCGGCCCGAGGACGGAGACGACCGTGCCGCGCTCGACCCGCAGGTCCAGCGCGTCGACGGCGGTGAAGTCGCCGTAGCGCCTGGTCAGGCCGTCGGTCTCGACGGCGGGGGTGGTCGGGGGCATGCGGGGGCTCCTGGGCGGTGGCGGGTGGGGTCGCGGACCGGTGGCGGTGGGGGTCCGCCCGGTGGACGACGCAAAACATACAGTGACTAGAAGTTTCTAGCAACTGGAGGTTCGCTAGACTGCCTGTGTGACCGCCGACGCACGCGAGGACGACCGCCCCACCGTCGACGCGGGGCCCGCCCACGACCTCGGCGACGAGGCGCTCCCGGTCTCCCGCGAGCAGGTGTCGGAGGCCATGGGGCGCCTGCGGGACCTCCACGAGCAGGGCGTGCGACCGGACGAGGGCCTGCGGGAGCGCAAGAAGCGGCTGACCCGCCAGCACATCTCCGACACCGCGACGTGGATGTTCGTCGCCCGGGGCTTCGACGAGGTCCGGGTCGCGGAGATCGCCGCGGAGGCGGGCGTGTCCGAGAAGACCGTCTTCAACTACTTCCCGACGAAGGAGTCCCTCGTCTTCGACCGCACGGACGACCTCGTGGACGGGATCCGCGAGGCGCTGACCGGGCGCGGGCCGGACGAGTCGCCGACGCAGGCGATCGTGGCGTTCATCGAGCGGGAGTGCGCGTTCTTCGACCAGCTCGGCCCGGAGTGGCGGCCGATGTTCCTCGCGTTCATGCGGCTGATCGAGGACACCCCCGCCCTGCGGGTGGCCCAGCACCAGGTCGCGGTGCGGCTCGTCGAGGTCACCCGCGACGCCCTGGCGGAGTCCGTCGGCGTCGACCCGCGCGACCCCGAGCCGCTCGTCGCCGCCCAGGCCCTGATGGGGCTGTGGGAGGTGCAGACGGCCTCGCGCGAGCGGCACATCCGCGAGGGGACTCCGCACGACGAGTTCCTCGACGCCGTGATGGAGGAGACCCGCCGGGCCGCGCGGCTGCTCGACAGCGGGCTCTGGTCGTTCAACGAGGTCGCCCAGGGCACGGGGTCGCGGCCCCGGCTCGCCGAGGCCGCGAAGGCCGCCGACGCCGCCCGCCGCCAGGTCTTCGAGGCGCTGCGGCAGGCCCGCAGCGCCTGGAGCGAGCTGCGGGGCTCCCGCTCGGGGTAGGGCGGGTGCCGCACGGCGCCCGCCCCCGGCGGTCGCCGGCGGCGCTGCACCGCGGTCGGCCGGGCATCGACGGCGCCGCACCGCGGTCGGCCCGGGCACCGACGACCCCGGCCCGCCGCGGGCCCCCTACTCCGAGCCCTGGACCAGCCCCGGGGCGACGATGGAGCGCACGTCGACCTTCGTCTTCAGGAAGCCGTCGTCCGAGAGGCGATCGGCCAGCCCCTGCTCGCGGTTGATCGCCGTGGCGTCGATCGGCTCGAGGGTCTGCAGACGCTCCGGGGCCGCCCGCCGCGTGACCTCGAGCGGGAGGCCGGACTCCTTCGACCAGGCGGCGGCGTACTCCTCGACGTGGCTCGCGGACCAGTCGTAGGCCTTGCGCAGGCGCGGCAGGAAGTCCTTGATCGCCGCGACCTTCGCGGGGTCCTCCAGCGCGTCCTTCGAGGCGAGCGAGAAGTAGTAGCCGTAGTCGATCGGCGGGCCGCTGGCGATGACCCGCGCCCCCTGCAGCTCGGCCTGGGTCGTGAACGGCTGCCAGCCCGACAGCGCGTCCGTGCGCCCCGAGTTGAACGCCGCGAGGGCGTCGGCGGGCGGCAGGAAGATGATCTTCACGTCCGACGGCTTCAGGCCCGCGCGGCGCAGGGCGAGGAGCAGCGCGCCGTGGCCCGAGCTCGCCCGGCCGACCGCCACCGACCTGCCCTTGAGGTCCCGCACGGACCGGACGTCGGAGTCGCCGGGCACGACGATCGCGTTGTCGGCGCCGTTGCGCAGCCGCGCGGACGCGACGGCGCGGAAGTTCGTCTGGGACGCGGCGCCGAAAATCGGCGGCGTCGAGCCGACGGAGCCGATGTCGACCTGCCCGGCGCCCAGGGCCTCGACGATGGGCGGGCCGAAGGTGAACTTCGCGAAGCGCACGCGGTACGGGGTGCCCTTCAGCGCCCCGGAGGCCTCGAGCAGCGAGCGGATGCCGTCGGACTGCACGGCCACGCGGAGGGTGGCGCCGGACGGGTCGCCGGGGGCGGCCACGCGGAAGGGTCCGTCCCCGCCGTCGTCGCCGACGGACCCGCTCGTGAACCCGACGACCGCGAGGGTCACGAGCGTGGCGGCGGCGAGCGCCAGGCGCGGGACCAGGCGGCGCCGCGGGGCCGCCGCGGCGGGCGGCGCCGCGGCGGTGTCGTCGCGCTCGTCGCCGAGGCGCTCCAGGAGCGCGGTGCTGCGGGCGACGAGCTCGGGGTCCTCGCGCCGGCGCGGGCGGGCGAGGTCCACGCGCTCGTCGTGGACGATGCGGCCCTGGTCGATCAGGACGACGCGGTCGGCGAGGAGCAGCGCCTCCGTCACGTCGTGGGTGACGAGCAGGACGGCGGGGCGGTGGCGCTCCCAGAGCTCGGTGACGAGGCCCTGCGCGGAGGCGCGGGTGAGCGCGTCCAGCGCGGAGAACGGCTCGTCGAGGAGCAGCAGGTCGGGGTCGCGGACGAGGCCGCGGGCCAGGGCGACGCGCTGGCGCTGACCGCCGGAGAGCTGGCGCGGCCAGGCGTCCTCGCGCCCCTGCAGGCCGACCTCGGCCAGGGCGCGGCGGCCGCGCTCGTCGGCGTCGGGGTCGCGCAGGCCGAGCGTCACGTTCTGCAGGGCGGTGCGCCAGGGCAGCAGCCGGGCGTCCTGGAAGACGACGGCGGGGCGGGCGCCGCTCTCGACGTGCCCGTCGGCCTCGGGGTCCAGGCCGGCGAGGACGCGCAGGAGCGTCGTCTTGCCGGAGCCGGAGCGGCCGATGACGGCGACGAACTCGCCGGGCTCGATCGTCAGGTCGAGGTCGCGCAGGACGTCCTGGTCGCCGAAGCGCCGGGTGACGCCGCGGAGGGTGACGACGCTCATGCCGCCTCCTCCCGCCAGCGCAGCGCGCGGCGCTCCATGCGGCGCACGATCGCGTCCGTGAGGAGGCCGAGGATCGCGTAGGCGATGAGGCCGACGACGACCGTGTCGGTCTCCTGGGCGTCGCGGGCGTTGTTGATCATGTAGCCGAGGCCCGAGGACGCGTTGATCTGCTCCGCGACGATGAGCGCGAGCCACGCGAAGCCGAGGGCCTGGCGCAGGCCGATCAGGGTGCCCGGCAGCGCGCCGGGCAGCAGGACGTGCCGGAGCCGTTCGCGCGGGGTCAGGCGCAGCGTGTCGGCGACGTCGTAGAGGTCGGAGTCGACGGAGCGCAGCGCGCCGACGAGGTTGAGGTACAGCGGCACGGCGACGCCGAGCGCGACGAGCAGGATCTTCGGGAGCTCGGAGATGCCGAACCAGATGATGAAGAGCGGCACGAGCCCGAACAGCGGGATCGTGCGGACCATCTGCATCAGCGGGTCGATGGCGGCGTCGCCGATCCGCGAGAAGCCGACGGCCAGGCCGGCGGAGATCGCCACGGCGGCGCCCAGCGCGAAGCCGAGCAGCGCGCGGCGGAGCGAGACCCACAGCGCGTCGAGCAGGTCGCCGTTCACCAGCAGGTCGTAGCCGTTCTGGACGATCTGGCTCGGGGCGGCCAGCCGGTCCTCGGGGAGGATCCCCGTGACGGACGCGAGCTGCCAGACGACGAGCAGGATCAGGGGCGAGAGCCAGCGCAGCTCGCCGGAGACGGGCGCGCGGTCCGTGCGCAGGCCGGCCTTGCGGGACGGGCGCGCGCCGCGCGTGCGGTCGCCCGCGGGGCCGCCCCCGTCCGGGCCGGCCTCGCCGCCGGGGTAGGTGGCCGGGGTGGTCGGCCTCGTCGCGGTGCTCACGGCGCGGACCGCCCGGGGGCGCCGGCCGGGACGACGGGTCCGGCGGCGCTCACGCCGTGACCAGGGCCGGTGCGGACGGGTCCTTGAGGAGGCCGCGCGCCTTGAGGATCGGCCGGATCCCCTCGCCCACGTGGTAGGCCTCCTCGAGGTGCGGGTAGCCCGAGAGGATGAACTCGGTGAGGCCGAGGTCGTGGTACTCCGCGATGCGGTCCGCGACCTCCTCGTAGGAGCCCACGAGCGCGGTGCCGGCGCCGCCGCGGACCAGGCCGACGCCCGCCCACAGGTTCGGCGAGACCTCGAGCGCGTCCGTGCGGCCGCCGTGCAGGTCGCTCATGCGTCGCTGGCCCTCGGACTGCGACGCGCGCTGGGTCTCCTGCGCCTTGCGGATCGCCTCGGGGTCCAGGCCCGCGAGGAGCTTGTCGGCCTGCGCCCAGGCCTCTTCGGACGTCGGACGGGCGATGACGTGCAGGCGGATGCCGAAGCGCAGCTCCCGGCCGGCGAGGTCGGCGCGCTCCCGGACGCGGTCGAGCTTCTCGGCGACCTGCGCCGGCGGCTCGCCCCAGGTCAGGTAGACGTCGGCGTACTTCGCCGCGACGTCGAGCGCGGGCTTCGAGGAGCCGCCGAGGTAGATGTCCGGCCACGCCGGGGTCTCGACGAGCTGGGCCTTCTCGACCTGGACGTGCTCGCCCGTGAAGGTCACGGGCTCGCCCGTCCACAGCTCGCGGACGACGTGGAGGAACTCGCCGGCACGGGCGTACCGCGCGTCCTTCGAGAGCGTGTCGCCGAAGCGGCGCTGCTCGACGTCGTCGCCGCCCGTGACGACGTTCAGCAGCAGCCGGTTGTTCGTCACCCGCTGGAAGGTCGACGCCATCTGCGCGGCGAGGGTGACGGACTGCAGGCCCGGCCGGAACGCGATGAGGAACTTGAACCGCTCGGTCTGCGCGGCGAGGGCGGAGGCCATGACCCACGACTCCTCGCACCAGGTCGAGGTCGGCGTGAGCGCCGCCTCGAAGCCGAGCTGCTCGGCGGTGCGGGCGATCTGGCCGAGGTAGCCGACGGTCGGCTCGCGGTCCGCGCCGCCGCCGAGCGACACGAGCTCGCGGACGTCGGGCCGGTGGGACGCGTCTTCCCCCGCCCCTCCGCCGGTCTGGACGCGCGAGCCGCGGGCGCCCACGGCGTTGCCGAGGCTCAGGTCGCTGCGCGAGTCGCCGTTGGTGGGGAGGAACCAGTGGAGGGTGACGGACATGCCGGGCTCCGAGATCGGTCGGAGGAAGGGACACGACGCCGCGCGGACGCGGTGTCGTCCCTCGAACGTAGCAATGTCGGTCGGGATTACCCTCTACGCAACGGGATTCCGGGTCCGGTTTCGTCGGAACGGCGTCGCGCGGCCCGGCAGGCACGAGGCGCGGGGCCACGCCGCGACCTGCGGCGACCGCGGGATGGGCGGTGCGGCGCCCCTGCGGGCGCCGGGCCGCTCAGGCCTGCGCCAGCTCCGCCTCTGCGCGCTTCTGCGACGCGATGATGATGTCCATGACGTCCTTCTCGCGGCCGTCCTTCAGGAGCTGGATCGGGTCCTGCTCGCCGTTGACGATGCCCTCGAAGAACGCCTTGCGGTCCTGGTAGGTCGGCAGCGTGCCCTTGGCCCACCCGCGGACCTCGTTCAGCAGCACGGCCATGCGGGCGTACTCCTCGCCGAAGAGCTCGGAGACCTCGTGCTTCATCCGCTTGGCGAGCGCGGGGGACGCGCCGGCGGTCGAGATCGCGATGGCCAGCGGGCCCGTGCGGACGATCGCCGGGAGGATGAAGTTGCAGAGCGGCGGGACGTCGACGATGTTCGCGAGCATCGCCCGCTCCTCCGCGTCGTCGTAGATGCGGATGTTCGTCTCGGTGGAGTCGGTGCAGGCGATGACGAGGAACTTGCCCTCGAGGTCGCCCTGCTCGTAGTCCCGCTGGATCCAGGTGATCGATCCCTCGGCGGCGAGGGCCTCGACCTCGGGCAGCACCTCGGGCGAGATGACGATGACGTCGCCGTCGCAGGCCAGCAGGCCCTCCGTCTTCTCCAGACCGAGCTCACCCCCGCCGATCACGAGGCACTTGCGCGCCCGGAGCTTCAGGCAGGCGATGTAGAAGGGCGTCTGCAGCATGTCCTGCACGCAGGTCTGGTCGCAGATCCCGCGCTTGAACTGGCAGACGCATTCCTTCCCGGCGTAGGCGGCAGCAGGCATCGACCGATTGTACGCGCGCCGGATACCGGCCGGACTCGCCCGGGACGCGGACCGCGGCCGACGGGGCTCCCGGCGGTAGCGTAGGAGCCGTGACGTCCGCCTCCCGCACGGTCGGGATCAACCTGCGCCGACTACGGCTCGCCCGCGGGCTCTCGCTCGTGGAGCTCGGGCGCCTCTCCGGCCTGGCGAAGGGCACGCTGACCCAGCTCGAGGCCGGCCGCGCGAACCCGACGATCGAGACGCTCGAGGCCCTGGCCAGCGGCCTGGGCGCCGAGCTGGCGGACCTCGTCGCGGAGCCGCCCCTGAGCGTCCCGGAGGTCGTCCGCTCCGGCGTCGGCCAGATCACCCCGGGCCGGACGATGGAGGGACGGCTGATCAACCGCACCGACACGGGCGGCATGATCGTCGAGCTCTTCGAGCTGCGGCTGACGCCGGGGCCCGCCCACGCCTCCCAGTCCCACGCCGCGGGGGTCGTCGAGCAGCTCTTCGTCCTCGGCGGCACCGTCGTCGTCGGTCCCGAGGGCGACGAGGTGACGCTGGGCGCCGGGGACTTCGTGCGCTTCCCGGCGGACCGCCCGCACTCCTACGCGGCGCCCGACGGCGAGGCTCGGGCGCTCATGTGGCAGCTGCTCCCGACCCTGCCCGCCGCGGCCCGGACGCTCGAGGCCGACCAGGCCGCGCTCGCGTCGGTCGAGGGGCTCGTCCCCCGCGCGCCGGGTCGCACCGTCGGGCTCCCCGCCGCGCCCCCCGTCGGCCCGCGGGCCCTGCCGCAGCCCCCGGTCCGCGGCCGGCGCCCCGCCACGCGCGCGGTCCCCGGCCCGCGGCCGGACCACCCGCGCCCGCCGGGGCCCGGGCAGTAGCGGGCGGGCCCGCCGGGAGGCCTCTCGAAGGCCGCGGCCGTGGGCTGGTGCCAGAGGGTCGTTCGTGGCCGCCGGCCCGGTGCCAGGGGG
>WLOB01000007.1 GCA_009699505.1 Actinomycetota bacterium
GGGCGCCGGCACGGCGGGCGCCGGCTCAGAACGCGACGCCGGCGCGGTCCTCCGCCGAGCCGATCGGCACGACGCGCCGGCCCAGCGGCAGCAGGCTGATCGGGACGAGCTTGAGGTTCGCGATGCCGAACGGGATGCCGATGATCGTCAGGCAGAGCAGCAGGCCGGTGAGCAGGTGCCCCAGCGCGAGCCACCAGCCCGCGAGGAGCAGCCAGAGCACGTTGCCGATCCCCGACAGCACCCCGGCGTCCGCGGCGGGCACGACGGTCCGCCCGAACGGCCAGAGGCAGAACCCCGCGATCCGCAGCGCGGCGATGCTGAACGGGATCGTCACGATCGGGAGCACCATGATCAGCGCCGCGACCGCGTAGCCGAGCGCCATCCAGAACCCGGCGAGGACGAACCAGAGGACGTTCAGGACCAGGCGCATGGTGCGAGCCTAGGGCCGGCCCCTGAACGGGAGGTGAGCGCGTTCAGGCCGCGGTCTTCGCGGCCCGCTTCGGCGCCTCGGCCTTCCCGCCGCCCGTCCCCTTGCCCTTGGCGCCCCGGGCCTTCGCCAGGCTCTCCTCGAGGGCGGCCATCAGGTCCTTCGGCGCCTTCTGGGCCTGCGGCTCGGGTTCGGGCTCCGGGATCTCGACCTTGCCGCTCCTGCGCTTCTCGTCGATCAGGCGCAGCAGCCGGACGCGGTGGCAGTCGTCGTAGCGCGACGGGCGGAACTCGTCGGTGAGCTCGCCGATCAGGGCGACCGCGTCGTCGACCTCCCGCTTCGAGGGCTTGCCCTTCGCGCCCTGGGGGATCGCGTCGATCTCGTCCGGGGACCGCAGCTCGTCGGCGAAGCGCATCGTGGTCAGGGAGAGCAGGCCGTCCTGCTCGCGCAGCGCGACGAGGTACTCCTTCGCGCGGAGGACGATGCGGCCGATCGCGACCTGGCCGGCGTTGCCCATGACGTCGACGAGCAGCCGGTAGGCGCGGACGGGGCCGGCGCCGTCGCCGGACGGCAGCAGCCAGTAGGGGTGGTCGAAGTAGACGGGGTCGATGTCCTGCAGGTCGACGAAGAGGTCGATGTCGACGGTGCGCGTCTTCTCGGGCGCGGCGGCGTCGAAGTCCTCGTCGGTGAGGACGATCATCTCGCCGTCGTCGGTCTCCCACCCCTTGGCGATGTCCTCCCAGTCGACCTCCTCCCCGTCCGTCGACGCGACGCGCCTGGTCTGCACGCGCTCGCCCGTGTCCTTGTGGACCTGGTGGAAGTGGACGTCCTGGTCGCGGACGGCCGAGACGAGCTGCACGGGGACGTTGACCAGGCCGAAGCTCAGCGAGCCGGTCCACAGGGAGCGCGCCATCAGGAGCCCGCCTTCTTCGTCGTGGTGGTCTTCCGCTTCGGCGCGGCCTTGCCGGACGACGTCTTCGAGGAGGACGACCGCTTCGCGGAGGTGGCCTTCGACCCCGAGTTCGTCGCGTTCTTCGTCGACGAGGCCTTCGACCCGGAGCCCGAGGCCTTCGATCCCGAGGACGCCTTCGTCGTCGACGAGGCCTTCGACCCGGAGGAGGCCTTCGTCGTGGTGGCCTTCGAGCCGGACCCCGACGCCTTGGAGCCGGAGGAGGCCTTCTTCGACGACGAGGCCTTCGATCCGGAGGAGGCCTTCTTCGACGACGAGGCCTTCGACCCCGACGCGGACGACGACGTCGAGGACGAGCCCTTCGTCCCCGACGACGCCTTCGCCGACGCGGAGTCCTTCGTCGCGGCCTTGCGCTCCGTGCTCGTCCGGCGCTTCGGCCTCCCGCCGGCGAGGCTCGCCTCGAGGGCGTCGGCGAGGTCGCCGCCCTCCTCGGGTCGCCGCTTGGCCTTCTTGGGCTTCAGCCCCTTGCGCTTGCGCTCGATGAGGTCCATCACCGCCTCGCGGTAGGTGTCCTCGTGCTCCTCGGGCTTCCAGTCGTCCTGGAGCATCTCGACGAGCTTGCCCGCCATCTTCACCTCGCGGTCGCCGGGCGTCCTGCGCAGGGACGGCACCTCGAGGTCGTCCTTGTCGACGAGCTCGTCGTCGAAGCGCATCGTCTGCAGGCCGAGCGCGCCGCCGAGCGGCCGGACGGCGACGAGGTTCTCCCGGGAGCGCAGGACGAAGCGCCCGATGCCGACCTTCTCGCTCTGCTCGAGGGCGGCGAGCAGGACGCGGTAGGCGTGGTCGCCGCCGTCGCGGGCGCCGACGAGGTACGGCTTGTCGTAGAAGACCGGGTCGATCTCCTCCGCGCGGACGAAGTGCTCGATCGCGACGACCTTCGGGTGGGTGCCCTCGGCGGCCGCGATCTCCTCCTTCGTCAGGAGGATCTGCTTCCCGTCCTCGTCGTAGGCCTTCTCGATGTCGCCGTAGGCGATCTCCTCGCCCGACTCCGCCCCGACCCGCTGGTGCTCGATGCGCACGCCGTCGGACGCACGGACCTCGCGGAACCGCAGCGTGTGCGGCGAGGTGGCCGAGAACAGCTTCACCGGGATCGCGACGGATCCGAAGGTGATGGTGCCGTTCCAGAGCGAGCGGGCGGCGGTCATGGGTCCCGACGACTACCCCGCGGAGCCCGCTCGAACCACCCCTGCACGGTGCCGCCCGTCAGAGGTGGAGCTCGGGCAGCCGCTGCTCGAGCTCCAGGAGCGGCGCGAACAGGTCGCCGCGCCGGCGCACGCGCCCGAGCGTCTCGTCCGCCAGGAACACCAGCGTCCCGGGGTCGTCCGAGCGCTCGCACGCCTCGACCTCGTCCCAGTCCACGGGGGTCGAGACGGACGGTCGCTCGCGGGCCCGCAGCGAGTAGACGCCGATCGTGGTCTTCGCCTGATCGTTCTGGCTCCAGTCGATGAGGACCTTCCGGTGGCGCAGCTCCTTGGCCATCTTCGAGACGACGAGGTCGGGGAGGTGCTCCTCGAGGAACCGCGCGAGCCACCGGGCGAACGGCTTCGTCTCGTCGTAGGACGCGTCGTCGGCCAGCGGGGCGTACATCTGCAGGCCCTTGGACCCCGAGGTCTTGCAGAACGCGCGGATCTCGAACCGGGCCAGCACGTCGCGGACCGCGAGCGCCACGCGGCAGCAGTCGACGATGGAGGCGCCGGGTCCCGGGTCCAGGTCGAAGACCAGCGCGCGGGGGCCCGAGACGCCGTGCGGCGCGTCCGGCGCGCCGAGCGACAGGGACGGGTGCAGCTCGATCGCCGCGAGGTTGGCCGCCCAGAGGAGCGTCGGCAGGTCGTCGAGCAGGACGAAGTCCACGACGCCCTCCTTGCGGCCGTGCGGGACGGGCGTCGTGCGGACCCAGTCGGGCCGGTGCCTGTCGGCGTGCTTCTGGAAGAACGCCTTCTCGTCGACGCCGTTGGGGTAGCGCTTCAGCGTCATCGGCCGGCCGCGCCAGTGGGGGAGGGCGACGGGCGCCACCGCCGCGTAGTACCGCAGGACGTCGGCCTTGGTGAAGCCGCCGGGGTAGAGCGCCTTGTCGAGGTTCGAGAGCTTGAGCGTGCGCCCGTCGACCTCGATCTCGACGCTCTTGCCCGACGACGGGATGAGCTCCTCGGGCTCGACCTCCGGCTCGTCGGGCTCGGGGACGTCGGGGACCGCGGGCGGCTCGGGCTCGCGGACGACGGCCGCCTCGACGGGCGCGCCCTTCTCGGCCCGGCCGCCGAGCGCCGCGGCGAGGACGTCGTCGGGGACGTGGTGGGGGTCGTCCGCCGCCGGTCCCGCCGCGGAGGAGGCGGCCGCCGGGCCCTGCTTCGCCGTCGACGCGCCCTTCGCCGTCGACCCGCCGCCGGACGCCGGGGCGCCGCCCACCGCGTCCGTCTCGTCCTCGCCGACCGCCGGTCCCGTCGTCGCCGGGGTCTCCCGCACCACGTCGTGCGCGTCCTTGTCGTCGCGCAGGCCCTGGAAGGACCCGTGGCGCACGGAGCCGTCGGACGTCCACTCCGCGAAGCGCACCTCGACGACGAGCGACGGCGTGCAGAACCGGGCGCCCCTCGGCGGCTGCCGGCCCTCGTACGGCGAGGTCCTGCGCTCGAGCCGCTCGAGCTTCGCGGTCAAGATCTTCAGGGTCTCCTGATCGAAGCCCGTGCCGACGCCGCCGGCGTAGCGCAGCGCGCCGTCCGCGTCGTACACGCCGAGCTGCAGCGAGCCCAGGAC
This sequence comes from Actinomycetota bacterium, assembly GCA_009699505.1. GTDB lineage: Bacteria > Actinomycetota > Thermoleophilia > Solirubrobacterales > Solirubrobacteraceae > Patulibacter. The sequence continues at coordinate 4,146 of WLOB01000007.1, forward strand.
GCCCGCGCGGCCGCCCTTGCCGGGGATCCAGCCGCCGACGACGAACTCCTGGCGCAGCTCGTGCTTCACCTTGAGCCACGCGTCGGACCGGCGTCCGGGGCGGTAGATCGCGTCGGTGCGCTTGGCGATCACGCCCTCGAGCCCCTGCTCGGCGGTGGCGGCGAGGAGGCCCTCGCCCTGCCCCACGTACGCGCCGGGGGTCTGCCAGTGGTCGCCGTCCAGGCCGAGCTCCTCGAGCGCGGCGCGACGCTCCGTCCACGGCCGGTCGACGAGCGGGTGGCCGTCGAGCCACAGCAGGTCGAAGACCATGAGCGTCACCGGCCGCTCCTGCGCGAGGCGCTTCACGTGGGCGCCGCGGGCGTGCATCCGGGACTGCAGGGCCTGGAAGCTCGGGCGCCCGTCGTCGTCGAACGCCACGACCTCGCCGTCGAGGATCGCCTCGTGCGAGGAGAGCTGCCGGTTCAGGGCGCGCAGCTCCGGATAGGCGCCGGTGATGTCGTTCCCCGCCCGGGAGAACAGCGAGAACCGCCCCGGCTGCGAGCGGACCATCGCCCGGACCCCGTCCCACTTGACCTCGAAGGCCCAGTCGTCGGGCCGCGGGGGCAGCGTGCCGGGCCTGGCGAGCATCGGCTCGATCGCGGCGGGCATCTCCTCGGCCGTCTCGTCGACCGGCGGATCCATCCGGTGGATCATCCAGTCCTTCGGGTCCCTGCCCGCGTGGAACAGCGCGTACCTCCCCGTCAGGCGCTCCCCGGAGAACACGGCGATGATCTCGCCCTCCCGCCACTTCTCGACCTCGAACGTCCCGGCGTCCCAGATCGTCATCTCGCCCGCGCCGTAGTTGCCCTCGGGGATCGTCTCCTCGAAGTCGAGGTACTTCAGCGGGTGGTCCTCGGTGTGGACGGCCTTGCGGTTGTGCCTCGGGTCCGTCGGGAGGCCGTTGGGGATCGCGAAGCTCGCCAGCGCCCCATCGTGCTCCAGGCGCAGGTCCCAGTGCAGCCGGGTGGCGTGGTGCTCGTGGACGACGAACCGCGGGGCGTCGGCCGGCGCGACGTCCTCGTCGCCCGACGGCTCCGGGGTGTCGGCGAAGGAGCGCTTGCGGCGGTAGTCCCTCAGCGGCTCGGCCATGTCGCTCGGTTCTACCCGCACGGCCGGGCCCCTGCACGTCGCGGGCGCGTACGGGGGAGGCGACCCCGCGTGCCAGCATGGGCCGGGTGCCGTCCCGCCCAGCCCGCGACGTCGTCCTGCTCGCCGCGGCGATCGCGCTGTTCTCGCTCAACCTGCGCCCGGCGCTCGTGGCGGTCGGGCCGCTCGCGCCGCAGCTGCGCGCGGACACGGGCCTGAGCGCCGCGTCGACGAGCCTCCTGACGACCCTGCCGCTCGTCTGCTTCGGGCTGTTCGCGACGCTGGCCCCGCGCCTGGGCCGCCGGGTCGGGCTCGAGCGGGCGCTCCTCGTGGCGCTGCTGCTGCTCGTGGCGGGGACGTCGCTGCGCCTGGCGGTGCCGACGGCGGCCCTGTTCGCCGGCTCGGCCGTGGCGGGGGCGGGCATCGCGATCGCCAACGTCCTGCTGCCCGGGGTGGTCAAGCGCGACTTCCCGGACCGGACGGGCCCGATGATGGCGCTCTACTCCGTGGCGCTCAACGGGGGCGCGGCGCTCGCGGCGGGCGTCACGGTGCCGCTGGAGGACGCGCTCGGACTCTCGTGGCGCACCGCCCTGGCGCTCTGGGGCGTCGCGGCGCTGGTGACCGCCGTGCTCTGGCTGCCGCGGGCCCGGGCGGCGCCGCCCCGCTCGGCGGGCCCGTCCGAGCACGCCCGTGGGGTGTGGCGCTCGCCGGTCGCCTGGGCCGTCGCGCTGTTCATGGGCCTGCAGTCCCTCGAGTTCTACGCGCTCGCCGCCTGGCTGCCGACGATCCTGCGCGACGACGGCATGTCGGCGTCGACCGCCGGTCTGATGGCGGCGCTCATGAGCGCCTCGGGCATCGCGGCGTCGCTCGTCGTCCCCGTGGTCGCGGCCCGGTCGCGACGGCAGCGCGGCCTGACCGCCGTCGCGGCCGTCGGCTTCCTCGTCGGGCTCGTCGGCCTGCTGGTCGCCCCGGCGGACGGCGCGCTGGCCTGGGTTCTCGTGCTCGGCCTGGCGCAGGGGACGGGCATCAGCCTGGCGCTGACCCTCTTCGTCCTGCGCTCGCGGACGGCGGAGGCGGCGGGCGAGCTGTCCGGCATGGCGCAGACCGTCGGCTACCTCATCGCCGCGGCGGGGCCGCTGGGCGCGGGGGCGCTGCACGACGCGACGGGGACGTGGACGGCGCCGCTGCTCGCCCTGCTCCTGGGGCTCGTCGGCTTCGCGCTCGCCGGGTGGCGGGCCGGGGCCGACCGGACGATCGAGGCGCCCGTCCCCGGCGGCGGGCACCCGCTCGGGGGTCCGCCGCCGCCCGCGGCGGCCTAGAAGAAGCTCGAGGCCACGGCGACCTCGATCCAGGCGGACACGACGATCACCGGGACGGCGACGACGGTGCAGGCCGCGACGGCCGCGAGCAGGTCGCGGTTGCGGTCCTTCGCCTCGAGCCACACCACGGCGGCCAGCGGCAGGAACACCGCGACGAGCTCGGGGACGGCGTGGGGGAGCAGGCGCACGAGGATGCCCGCCTCCGTGTACTGCCCCTGCGCCGCGACGCTCGCGAGCCCGTGGCCGAGGTTCAGCGCCTGCTGGACGATGGAGAAGACGGTCAGCGCGATGACCACGAGGAGCGCGGGCCGCTGGGCGTGGCGGTGGACCCAGCCCTGCACGCCGGAGAGCTCGCCGGCCTGGATCGGGATGGAGCGGCGGACGAGGTACGTGGCGAAGCAGACGAGCAGGTGCAGCAGGAGCACCGTGAAGTTGCGCCCGAGCACGAAGCCGAAGTCGACCCAGCGGGCGCTGGGGTCCGCGGCGATCAGCGCACCCCCGGACGGGTCGGCGGGCGTCGTGATCGCGACGATGTAGGTCCCGAGCAGCAGGATCGCCGAGACGACGGCGCTCAGCCCGACCCACGGCAGGAGCTGCGACGGACGGCGGAGCCAGGACGAGAGGGCGGCGCGCGTGTCGGCGACCGCGGCGTCGCGGGCGGCCAGCCGGGCGGCGGTCACTTCGTCGGTCGCGGCCATGAGCAGATCGTACGGACCGGGGTCCGCTCCGGACAGCGCCTCATCGTCCAACGGGCCCGGCCGCGCGGCGTCGTCCGTGGCCGCTCGGTCGTCCGTCCCGGCGGGGGCGTCCGCGCCGCGTCCGGGACGTCCGTCGAGGGCCGGCGACGATCCGGGCACCGGCGGCGCGACGGAGGTCGGGTTGCCCCGGTCGCGGCGGAACGGCAGGATCACGACGACCACGTACCCGGAGCCCCTCGATGACCACCGCCCCGCGCATCACCGGCGTCGACTTCGTCACGCTGCCCGCCCGCGACTTCGACGAGTCGTTCCGGTTCTACGGCGAGACGCTGGGCCTGCGCTTCCGCACCCGCTGGGGCTCCATGCCCGCAGCGGAGTTCCAGGCCGGCAACCTCACGATCGCGATCATGGAGCCCACCGCGTTCGGCCAGGAGTTCGCGCCGCACCGCGTCCCGCTCGCCCTGCAGGTCGACGACGTGGCGGCGGCCCGCGCACACCTCGAGTCCCTCGGCGTCCGCTTCGTGTCGGACCTCATCGACAGCGGCGTGTGCCACCAGGCGATCTTCCTCGACCCGGCCGGCAACGCCCTGGACCTGCACCACCGCTACGCGCCGCCGACGGCCGTCTGACCGGCGAGGGCGCGGAGCGGGCCACCGCTGCGGGCCCGGCGGCGGGCGGCGGGACGGGAGCCGCCGGCTGCGCGTCCCCGGGCGGCCGGCGCACCGGCAGGGCCCGGGAACGAGGAGCGCCCGGGATCTCCGGGCGCTCCGTCAGGCGGGGGATGGAGGAATCGAACCTCCCGTTGCGGTTTTGGAGACTCACGTTGTTTCCTTTCTCACTGGCTGTTCTGGGTCTTGTGCGACTGCTGGTGCGAGTCGCGCTGTTCGGACTGCTGCTCGATGTGCTGTTCCAGGAGGCGTCCCGCCGCGCGGAGGTCGCTCTTGCCGACGTGCACGTACGTCGCGTCGAGGCTGTCGCGGCCGTGACCGACGATCACCCGGCGCACCTGGTCGGAGACACCGGCCCGCATCAGCCACGTGTCGTAGCCGTGCCGGAACTCGTGCGGCTCGTACCGCGGCATCCCGGCTGCGTCCCACGCCGCGTAGGCGTGCTCGCGCAGCCACTCCGGCGACACGTGGCCGCGCTGGTTGCCGGCGTACCTGGGCGGCAGCAGCAGCCCGGTACGCACCGACGTGCGGAGCATGTGCGCGCGGATCTCGTCGCGGAGCGGCTTGATCAGCGGCGCCCACCGGTCGGCGTGGTCGGACTTCGTGCCCGGCACGTGGATGAGGCCGCGGTCGAAGTCGACGTCCTCGACCGTGATCCACAGGCCCTCCATCAGCCGGGCGCCGGCGAACGCGAACAGCGCCCATGCCACCCGGTCCGCCTCCGGCACTGCCTGCAGCAGCCGGACGGCCAGCGTCACCTTCGGCGCGCGCTTGCTCGACGAGCTGGGCAGCTTCGGCAGCTTCAGCCGGTCGGTGCGCGGGCTCGCCGGGATGATGTCGGTGGAGTCCGCGTACGCCAGGAGCAGACGCATCGTGTTGATGACGTTCCGCACCCTCGACGCCGACCGTCCGGCGGCCATCAGGTCGCCTGCCAGTTCGGCCACGTTGGCTTCCGTGATCGTGCGGACCTCTCGCTCGCGCAGGAGCGGCCAGCCGTTGCGGCCGATCTCCTCGATCCCGCGGATCGACTGCACGGAGTAGTTGACGCGCCGCCGGTTCAGGATGCGGCCGTCGCGGGCGTCTCTCGCGAACCGCTCTACGAGGTCGTCCATCGTGAACCCCTTCATGCCGGGGCTCAGGGTGGCGCCGGCACGCCGACGGCGGTCCATCTCGCTCTTCCACTCCTCGGCGTGCGACCGCTCGCGGAACGTCTTGGCGACGGTGCCGCCCTGGCCGTCGCGTGCCTCGGGGTCCCAAGCGCGCGCGACGTACCGCAGACGGTCCTTGCAGACGCAGCGCTTGCCTTCGCGGGCGTTGCACCGGTCGATGTGCCGGGCCTTGACGCCGGCGACCTTCGTCGCCAGCTCGTAGGTGTCGGGCACCCTAGGCCTCGTTCTCGTCGACCCAGCGACGAAGCTCGCCGACGCTGACGCGCTTCACGCGACCCTGCTGCACGAGACGCAGGTGCGGCCGGATGTGCCGGTCGAAGTGGTCGCGGCTGACGTGCAGCGCGGCGGCGGCCTCGTCAAACGAGAGCGCAAGGCGGGTGGCCAGGTCCGGAGACTGCGTCGCCTCCATCAGTTACGTCCTTCCATGTCGGGGCGCCGGGTCATCAGATCGAGACGACGGGGCCGCTGCGGGCGAAGATCGGGGCGAGCACTTCGGTCGGGCTGATCGACCGGAGGTAGAGCTGCGTGACGTCGAGGCGGGCGTGGCCGAGCTGCCGCTGGACGGCGAGCAGGTCGATGCCCTCGCGCCAGAGCTCGACGGCGTGGGCGTGGCGGAGCTGGTGCGGGGCGATCCGCTTCCGGATGCCGGCCTCCTTCGCCTTGCGCTTGAGGTCGCGGCGCACGTCGGTGTGCGACCAGACGCGGGTGCCGGACGTCGGGCCCGTAATGACGCAGAAGACAGGGCCGGGCTCGAGCGACTGGCGGTACTTCAGCCACGGCTGGACGCGGCTCCACCCCCACGGGTCCATCATCGAGACGCGGCGCTTGCCGCCCTTGCCGGACCGGACGACGATCGACCCGTCGTCGGCGTGGAGATCCGACTCGTTCAGGGCGAGCGCCTCGCTGATGCGGAGACCGGTGCGCCAGAGCACCACGATGAGGGCGTGGAGGCGGAGACCGGTCGGACGGTCGCCGCAGGCGAGGAGGAGTCGGGAGAGCTCGTCGACGGACGGCGGGTCGGGCGGGTACGTCCGACCCTTCGACTTGGGGGTGCGGCCCTTGTGGTAGCCGGGCAGCGTCGCGAGCGGACGCTTGTAGCCGCGAGCGTCGAGGAGGTTGTGGTCCTCGATGTCCTGCACCAGGCGCAGGACGCCGGCGGGCGGGGCGGTCTTAGAGACGGCGAGCTTGCCGTCGGTGTCGTGGTGGTCGCGGTCCGGGCCGTCGGCGACGGCGCTAGCGTTGTTGGTGATCACTGGGTTACTCCCTGGGGGTCATCGCGCCGGGCGGGGTCCATCCGCCCGGCGCTGCGTGTGTCTGGGTTCTGGTCCTAGAACGGGATGTCGTCGTCGTTCGGGGGCTCCGGGGTCGGCGCGGACGCCGCCTGCCCGGTCGGCTGCGGCGCCGGGGCGCCGAAGTCGCCGCCGGTGTTGCCCCAGCCGGAGGACGTCGGGTTCAGCAGGCCGCCGCCCTGGCTCTGGTTCTCGTCGCGGCCGCCGATGAACTGCACCTCCTGGGCGACGATCTCCACGGCCTCGCGCTTGTTGCCGTTGTTGTCCTGCCACTCGCGCCAGCGGAGCCGGCCGGACACGGCGACCTGGCGGCCCTTCGCGAGGTACTTCGCCGAGGCGTCGGCGCTGTTGCCGAAGACGGTGACGTTGAAGAAGTTGGGGGCGTCGGCCCACTGACCGGACTGGTCCTTTCGGCGCTCGTTGACGGCGACGCGGAGGGAGCAGACGGAGCCGCCGGACGGGAGTCCGCGGAGCTCGGGGTCGCGGGTCAGGTTCCCGACGATCGTGACGCTGTTGATGGGCATGTTCAGTTGTCCTTGGCTGTGGTGATCGGGTGGAGGTGGATGAGCCGGCGGTCGTGGTCGGCGACGCGCTCGGCGAGCTCGCCGAGCATCTGCTCGACGTTCGTGGGTTCGGGTCTGGCGGCCCAGCCGTGCAGAAGGAACCAGTCGGGGACGCCGGTGACCTCGGCGACGCGCGCTGCCCACACGGGGATGTCGTGCGGGGCGACGACCACCTGGCCGGTCTCGACGCGCTTGACCATGGTCGCCACGGGCCATCCCGGGTAGCGCTCGGCGAGCGCCTGGCCGAGGTCGGACTGGCGAGTGAAGCCGCCCCACGTTCGGGCCACGCGGAGCCGCCGGCCGAAGTCGGTGACCTCAGGCATGGCTGTCTCCGATCCGCCCGGAAGTAGCGCAGGTCACGCGACCAGCTCCATGACGTCCTGGCGAGCCGGCCGGGCCCACCGGCGGGCCGGCTGCAGCGCGTCGATGCGAGCGGCCATCGCGCCCGGTGAGGTGGCGGCCTTGCCGCGCGACGGGATGGCGGCGTGGTTGCGCGCGACGTTGGTCGAGTCGGCCGAGAAGAACGGGTAGGGCCCGTCGCTGAGCGCCAGGCCGCGGAGCATGTGGAGCCGGGTGCGCGGAACGCCGCGTTCGTCGCAGGCGACGTCCATCGTCTCGGCCATCCGGCGCGTCCACGGGCCGGTCCCGAGCTTGGCGTACATCGCCGAGGACCCGATGCAGACCAGCGGCCACGTCGCCACGAGGCGCGCGAGGCGGTCGAGCGTCTCGTGCATGTGCCAGACCGGGGCGCCGCGGCGACCGTGCGGCCACTCGTCGATGAGCTGGTCGTTGGCGTCCTCGTCGCCGTCGATGACGTCGGGGATGACCGCCCACGTCGTCGGGACGTCGAGCCAGCGGGCGGACCACTCGTAGTAGGCCGGCCAGTCGGTGCGCTGCCCGCGGGTCCACGCACCGAACGCGCCGTTGTCGAGCATCACGCTCTGGCCGATCTCGTGGCAGACGTCGACGTCGCGCGGGTCGGCGAAGCTGACGCAGAAGCACCGACCCGCAAGCTCGTAGAGCGCCGAGCGCGGAGTGATCGGGGTGCCGTGGTAGTGCATCACCGGTCCCTCCACGCGAGCCCGACCGCGGCGGAGACCGCGGCCTTCACGACGACCTGGGCGACGACGACGGTCCACAGGAACTCCCAGGAGACGATCCCGGTGGTCAGCGGCGACAGGCCGACGACGGCGAACAGGATCGAGTCGAGGGTGCCGCCGAGGACGCCGGAGACGGCGACCCGCCGGCCGACGCTGCCGTGCAGTCGGGTGAAGACCTCGGTGTCGAGCGTCTCGGCGAGCGCGAACGACAGCGCCGACGCGACGGTGACCCAGAGCAGGTCGTCGTAGGCGAAGCTGACCGCGACGTTGGCGAGCAGCGCGGCCCCGACGGCGGCGTAGGCCGCGGCGCGGCCGAGCCGAAGCTGCACGAGGTCGCGGAGCACGAACGTGGCTGCGATGAACCACGTCCCCCAGGTGACGACCCAGTGCTGGCCGAGGGCGTCGAACGACCACGGCGTCTGGGTCGCCGTGACGATGTTGGCGGTGACGATCGCGGCGACGTAGACCGCCGCGATCGCGAGTCCGATCCTCATGCCTGGTCCTCTCGGATTGCCCTCGCAGTAGGGGTCATGCCGCCACCTCTGCGGTCGTGTTGAACAGGGGTGCGTCGGCGACGATCCGGGCCCGTGCCATGGCGACGTACTCGGGGTTGATCTCGGTCCCGATGAACGACCTGCCGCGGCGCAGCGCGACGACCCCCGTGGTGCCGGCGCCGGCGAACGGATCAAGGACGGTGTCGCCCTCGTCGCTGCCCGCGAGGACGCATCGGTCGGCGAGGGCCGGGGGCATGCACGCGAAGTGCGCCCCGGCGAACGGCTTGGGCGAGATCGTCCAGACGTCGCGGGCGTTGCGCTTCCCGCCGACGTCGTTCCACGCCTCCGTCTGGCCGCGCCCGCCGAGGCTCACGCGCTCCGGGCGGTTGAACCCGTTGCCGCTGCCCGACGTGCTCACGGCGTCCTCCGCGATGGCCTCGCGGTCGTAGTGGTACCGAGCCGACTTGGACAGCAGGAAGACGTGCTCGTGGGACGACGTCGGCCTGTCTGTTACAGGGGATGGCATCGGGTTCGGCTTCGCCCAGATGATGTCCGAGCGGAGGAACCACCCGTCCGCGCGGAGGGCGAAGGCCAGCATCCACGGGATGCCGAGCATGTCCTTCTGCTTGACCGAGCCGCCAGGCCGGGCGCCGGGCACGACGCCGCGGTCGCGGAGCGCCGGGCGGTCCATGCCTTTCGTCCCGGGCGTCCGCGTCGTGCCGTCGTTCGTGGCGTAGCTGTCGCCGATGTTCAGCCACAGGGTGCCGTCGTCGGCGAGGACCCGGCGCACCGCGCGGAACACGTCCACGATCTCCGCGGCGTACTCCTCGGGCGTCGGCTCCAGCCCGATCTGCCCGTCGTGGCCGTAGTCCCGGAGGCCGAAGTAGGGCGGGCTGGTCACGCACGTCCGGACGCTCGAAACCTCGATGTCGGCGAGGCGCTCCCGAGCGTCGCCGGAGAGGATCTGCCACGTCATGCGCTGTCTCGCTTCTGACCAGAAGTAGGGGCTCCGACGAGCTCGACGAAGCGGCCGCCGGTGAGGCGCTCGACGACATCGTCGACGTCCTTCGGTCGCCACAGGTACGACTCGATCGTCGGCGCGGATCGTTCGTCGATGCCGAGGTGGCCGCACGCGACGCCGATGATGTCGGCGAGCGCCTGGCCCATCTGGTCGAAGCGGTCGAGCCACTCCTGCTGGCCGGGTCGCAGGCGCCCGGAGTTGGTCTTGAGCTCGACGGCGAGCATCTCAACGCCGCGGAGCATGATCAGGTCGGGGAATCCGGCGGTGTCGCCGACGACGGCCTGCGGCCGGCCGGTGCGGCGGCCGGGCCGGTTGTCGGGCATGTGCGCGATGGTCCAGCCGCCGAGGGTGGCGAGCTGCACGACCTGCATCTGCCAGCCGGCCTCGAGCAGGTGGCCCTTGTTGTTGCGGATGCGGCTGACGGTCATCGGTTCTGCTCCCTCTCGAGCTCGTGCTGCCGTGCCTCGACCTTCGAGGCGTAGGCGATGAGGGCCAGGACGCCGACGAGGCAGATCAGGGTGAAGGCGGTGACGGCGAGGACGAACGCCTCGGGCCAGGTCATGGCGAGCGGCATCAGAGGTCGCCGTCCCGTCGGGCTTCGGCGCGCTCGATCTCGCGCTCGGCTGCGTGGTCCCGAATCTCGTCGTCGGTGAGGTAGTCCTCGCCGTCGCCACCGCAGCGCGGGCAGTCGTACTCGACGCCCGGGATCAGAGCCTCGAGCGCGTCCTCCGCGTCGTCGAGGTCCGCGACGATCGTGCCGGTCCCCTCGCACCGCGGGCAGTCGACGAGCGGCGGGTCATCGGGCGGGTCGAGCATGTAGTCGCCGACGGTCTGCATCACGAGCCCGCCTCGAAGAACGCGTCGGCCGGGTGCTCCGCTGCGACGGGGGTTTCGGCCTGGTCGTCGGCGACCGGCACGTCCTCGATCTCCACGATCTCGGACTTCCAGTTGATCGCCTCCGTCTTCGTCGACGCGAGGTCGGCGCCGGCGTCGGTTCCGGAGAACTCGGACAGCAGCGCGTTCAGCTTCTTGCCGTCGGCCTTCGGCACCTCGACGATCGGCACCGCCGCCAGGGCGCGGGCCTCGGTGATCTCGCCCGCGTCGGCGAGGCGCTGCAGCACCTTGCGGGCGCGGTCGGCGTCCCACCGGCGGGTGGCGGTGCGGGTCATCTTGACGCCGCCGTAGTACTTCGCGGACTCGATCGCGCCCTCGTGGAAGCGCTGCTCGATCTGGTCCTTCATCTGGGTGCGGAGCGTCGAGATGTTCGACGCGATCTGCGCGAGCTGGCCGTACACGGCGGCCTGGACGTCTTCGCGGGCGTCGACGAGGTCGGTGATGTCGAGGATCTCGCCGGTGTCGGTGCGGGTGACGCGCGGCTTGCGCTCGTCGTCGAGGTCGATGTGGATGAGCATGTGGCTGTGGTCCTGTGGTGGGGCGCCTAGGCGGCGCGGTGGTCTGCCGCTTCGCCCGCGGCAGCGGTGCCGGGCTCGGCCCGGAGGTGGTAGGTGGCGGTCCCGTTGGACTGCCGGACGGTGTCGATCCAGTAGCCGGCCTGACGGAGCTCGTAGACGCGCGCCGCGACCCGTTGGATCGGGGTGCCGCCGTCGAGCACGTCAGGTGCGGCGAACCGGGTCTCGTTGACGGGGCCGTTGCGCAGCGCCGCCAGCAGCCGCTGACGTTGCGTCGGCTTCCGGTGGAGCTGCGCGACGGTCATGCGATGTGGCCCGTGTCGGCGATCTGCTGCTTCAGGTCGCAGACGCGGCCGAGGTCCTGGGCCGCGTTGCCGAGCTCGCGGGCCGCGGCCTCCGACGGCCCGAACTGCGTGACGTTGTCGAGCGCACGGCGGACGCTGAGCAGAGCTGCGTCTGTGAGTCCGTCGATTACGCCCTGCTGCCACTGGTCCTCGGGCGTGATCTCGCGGTCCTCGGGGCGGGCCGGAAAGCGGACGATGTTGCTCATGCCAGGACCCCCTCGGCCGGCGCCTGGGCCGGGAGCTCGTCGGCGGTGCCGTCGATCGTCTGCTGCTGCCCCTCCGGCTGGACGGCGTCGAGGAACTCGGTGTTCGCGATCATCTGCACGACCTGCTCCTGCGTCGCGGCGCGCATCCGGGCGCCGAGGTCGTTGTTCTCCGGGACCCCGGCGTCGGTGAGCAGCGCGTGGTACTGCGCGTTGCCGAAGTTCTTCGCGTTGCCGCGGGCCCGCAGCTCCTTGAACGCGCGCTTCAGCTCGTCCGTCGCGGCCGGCGCGGCCTTCTGGGCGGGCTCCGGCTGCTTCTCGGCGGGGGGTGCCGCGGGTGCGGGCTCGCGGGCCTCCTGGGCGGCCTGCGTCGGCAGCTCGGTGGGCGCCTGCTCGATCTGCCGCGACGCGTCGTCCGGGGCCTCGACGACGGGCGCGGTCGGCTCGTCGCCGGCCGGGAGCTCGGGAACGGCGTGGTCGCGGCTGGGGTCCATCTCGCCGATCGCGTAGACCCGGACGCCGTACGTCGTCTCAGGAGCGAACCAGGCGACGCCGTTGCTCATCGCGCGGCTGAGCAGCATGTTGCGGGCGTACTTCGCGTACATCCCGTTCGCGATGCCGGCGGTCTTCGCGTCGTCCATCGAGAACGACGACTCGCCGAGCAGCTCGTCGTCGCGGTCGCGGTCGGCGGGCCAGCGGCGCCAGAACCGGAGGGTGCAGATCTCGTTGGTGAGGTCGACGACCTCGTAGTCGTAGCGCTCGCCCCACGGTCCGACGTAGGCGCGCATCCGCGACGCCTGGGCGTTGGCGGTGAGCTCGCACTTGCCCTTGACGAAGTCGATCTGCGACAGCGACTGGGCGGGGCCCATGCCGAGGCCGCGTCCGAAGATCATCTTCGCGAAGAGCTCGGGGGCCTCGCCGGGCAGGAGGGACGCGAGGCCCTTCATCTGCTCGAGCTCAGCGGTGGGGATCGCGAGGGACGTCATGCCGTCACCTCGTTCCAGAGGTCGTCGAACATGAACGCCGTGCCGGGCTCCGTCGGCAACGGCTTGATGCCGTGGACCTTCGTGTAGTCGGCGACGGCGATGACGGTCCGTCCGGGGATCTGCTCCCACGACTGGACCCCGAATGCGTCGACCATCCGGCGGACGAACTCGATGCCCTTGTCGCCCTTCAGGGCGTAGAGGCCGGCACCCTGACCGGAGCCGCCGTAGTCGAGGCGGACGATGGCGGTGAAGATGCCGTGGTCCTCGTAGCCGAGCTCGGTGCTGAGGGCCTTGGCGATGCGCTCTTCAGTGCTCATGCCGAGACCCCGCTCGTGCTCGCGGACTTCTCGATGTGCGCCTCGACGGCATCGGCGGTCGCGTTGCCGGTGGCGGTCGAGCGCAGCGAGTCCAGCAGCTGGCCGCCGCGGTCGATCGACGCCTGGGCGTCGTCGTCGTCGTTCGGCTCGTCCTCGACGAGCGCCTCGGACTGGCCGGCGTTCCGGGCTGCGACCCGGGCGACGACGATCTCGTTGACCTCCGCGACGCCACGAGCGAACTCGATGAACGCCTCGTCGGGCACGACCACGCGGTTCTGCGCGGACCCGTCGGGGATGCCGCTGACGACGTGAGCGCCGAGGCCCTCGCGGTCGGCGTCGTAGACCTGCACGAACTGCTGGAAGCCGAGGTCGGACTTGTAGTGGACGGTCGTCATGCCGTCCTGGTGGAAGACGCTGACGGTGCTGTCGGCTGTGGGGTTGTCGATGCTGCTCATGGGTGCTCCGGGTTTCGGATGGGCCGCGCCGCCGGTACGATCCGGGGTGCGGTGACTGCTTTTGCGGTGCCGCGATTCACTGGCTGTGGATCTGCCGGCCTGGACTTCGCCCGTCGAGGCCGGCCTTGTTTCAGCGGGGGTGCAGGTGGCGGCGGGTGAAGAGGTCGCCGATGTGGCGGGGCCTCACGCTCTGGATGTCGAGCGCGTCGGCGAGCTGCTCGCGGACGACCTGGCGCTTGACGTACTGCGCGGCGGCGTGGCGGGCGTGCTGCTCGAGCCGCTCGGTCGTGAGCTTCACGCGACGGCCCCGACGGGATCGGGGTCGCCGACCTCGTTCGTGCCGATCCACTGCGAGATTGCCTCGCGGTGGGCCTCGCCGATGCCGAGGCCGCGGATCGCGGCATGCTCGGCAAGGGCGCTGAGGTGGTCGACCCGGGCCTTGAACGACACGACCTTGGTCGGGCCGTGGAGAAGGTCCGCGGGGTGCGGGGCCTGCCTTGTCGGTGTGCTCATGGGGAGCAACCTAGCATAAGAGAAAGGAAAAGCGCAAGGGTCAAAGCAGGAGAACTTGCAGAAGGGAAAGCCGACGGGCCGTAACCTGCGCCCGTGCTCCCGATCGGAAGCCGCATCCGAGTGCGGAGGCTGGAACTCGACCTGACTCAGAAAGAGCTCGGGGAAGCCGTTGGCGACGGGGTCAGCAAGCAGACCGTGCGCAACTGGGAGGCTGGCCGTTCGGAGCCGACGAAACACAGCGCGGACCTAGCAGCAGCGCTGCAGTGGACCGAAGAAGAGCTCTGGGCCGGCCCGCCACCGCGGCGAGCGCAGGGCCCGAGGCGCGGCCCTCGGCGCCCAACCGCCGACGAGCGGTTCACGGACGCAGTCGGCGAGGGCCGCAGCAGCACCAAAGACCTCTTGCGCCAGGTCCGGGAGAGAACCCCCGACCGGCCGTTCCTCGCCTACCCCGAGCAACCAGCCACTCGCAGCGAGGTCGACGAGCTCCGCGCCCGCCTCGACAAACTCGAAGCCTGGGTCCGCGAACAGGACACCACCGCCACCGCAGCAGTCGACGACGCGGACGACCTCACCGCCGACGCCTAGCCGCCTCGCGAGCGCGCACCTGGGCGCCCGCTCGCGCGCACGCGCGAGGCGGTGGAGAACGAGAACGAGCTTGAGGTTGAGTTCGAGCTTGAGGTAGAGGTGGAGGCGGTAGACCCTTCGAAGGGTCTACCTGAGTCCAGGTAGTGCCTTCGAAGGGGCTTCGAAGGCACTTCGAAGGCACTCGGAAGCCCCTTCGAAGGGGCTTCGAAGACTCTCCGAAGGGGCTTCGAAGGCACTACCTGAGTCGAGATAGACCCTTCGAAGGCACTACGGAAGACCCTTCGAAGGCGCTTCGAAGGGTCTACCTGAGCGCAGATAGACCCTTCGAAGACCCTTGGTCAGGCGCCCGGAGGCGCCGGCCTAGAGGCGACGCGGTCGAGGATGGCGAGCATCCTCTCAACGCGTTCCTCGGGGACACCACACAACGCCAAGCGCTGCCGACGCTGCTCCTCGATGCCCGCGCGACGCATCGCCCGGAACACCTGGCGCTCAGCCTCGAGCGCCTTGACCTGCATGCCGAACCGGCTGTCGCCGGGGTCCTGAATGGTCGAGGACATGTCGTCTCCCGTCCGGCGTGGCCTCCATCCCCACCCTGGTGTGGGTGACCCCGCCGCCGGGCCACATGACGCCCCCCGTTACAAGAGCGCCGCGACGAGAGAGATGACCGTGCCAGCCGCTCCGGACGGACCTCGGAACGTGTGTTCGCTTGGCGCCCTGCAGCTCCCCGGAGCATGCAGGGGATAACCGATGTAAACCAATCGGTCGTCCAATCGAACACCGGACGAACGTGGGGGAGTGCCCCGGCTGGGCCGCTACTCTGCGCCGATGCGTAGTCACCGTCCCGTCCTGTACCTCATCGCAGTCGCTGCCCTTGGACTCGCCGGCTGTGGCTCCAACGACGAACCATCCGCCCCCGTGGGAACCCAAGCTCAAGGGGCTGTGACCACCGTCAGTGCCGAAGAGGCGCCCGACCCGACGAGCGAGATCCGCGGCGTCGCGGATCGGTTCTACTCGGCCTACGACGCAGGTAAGTGGGACGAAGTCTGCGGGCTCATGGCCCCGAGCGCGAAGGCGCAGCTCGCGCAAGGGGCCGCCTTCCTTGGCACGAAGCCCGGGGATTGTGCTGGCACTGTCGCCGCAGCTTCAACGGCGGCGGGCAGTACCGGGCCGTCGAAGCCGAACGTAACGACGGTGAAGGTGGATGGCAGCAAGGCGGTCGCACCTGGGGCTCAAATGCAGGACGGCAGCCCTGCGGATCTAGCGTTTGAGAAGGCCGACGGGAAGTGGTTGATCGCTGCAGATCCGGAGGAGGAGGGATCGAGCGGCGAGGGCTTGCGCGCTCGCGTGCAGGAGTGGCCGAAAGCCTGGTGTCAGCTAGACGCGGGTGCCTCTCGCGAAGAACTCCGCAAGGCGCTCGGGAAGCCGACGGGCGGAACGGACGATCAGGACTCGTGGGAAGGCTTCGGGCTCGCGCTGACCGCCTTCTATGACGCCGATCTGACGTCGTACCAGCTGCAGGTCGGCGAGGGCGATGTGCCCTGCGCCGACGTGCGCAAGGCCGCCGGCCGCGACTAACCGTTCTTCTGGCAGTAGTCGGTGATCGGCCGCGGGTCCTGCGACCCGCGGCCCTGCAGACCGAACCGGCCGTCGTTGACCATGAAGTGCACGTGCCACGCGTTTGCGAAGCCCGCGTGGCCGAGCACGTCGCCGGCCTGCACGACCTGGCCGACGCGCACCCGCGCGCCCTCGGCGTGACCGAACCCGAGGTGCAGGCCCTTCTTCAGCGGCCCGACCGTCTCGAGCAGCTCGACCTGGATGATGCCGTCACCGTCGGAGACCGGGTGGCCGCCGGACGGCTGGGCGCCCTTGCCCCACCAGCCGGAGCTGCGCACGTCGATGACGCGACAGCGCGCCGGCGCGTACAGCAGCGCGTTCGCCGGGCAGATCAGGTCGATGCCGTCGTGGACCGGCGGGTGCCAGCCCCACGAGTCCTGCGTAACCTTCGCGACCAGGCGGTG
Organism: Actinomycetota bacterium; assembly: GCA_009699505.1. Lineage (GTDB taxonomy): Bacteria > Actinomycetota > Thermoleophilia > Solirubrobacterales > Solirubrobacteraceae > Patulibacter. The sequence goes on from WLOB01000007.1 coordinate 20,422, forward strand.
CACGCCGGGCTCCGAGGCCTGCTCGAGACGCTTGACCAGCCGTCGGCGCCAGTCCGCGCGGACGTGGTACCTCTCAAGCTCGGCCGACGAGAACCGCTTGTTGCGGATCTTGATGCGCAACTCCGGCGTGATGCCGCCCTCGAGCGCGCCGGCGGCAATGCCGTACCCGTACGCGATCGACGCGGCGAGCGACCGGTCACCGACGCCATAGGCGCCGGACTCGGGGTGCCGGTACGTCTTGGCGCCCCAGCCCTGCAGCACCTTGTTCATGGTGCGCTCCCACCCGGCGACGTCCTCGCCGCGCATGGGCGGTGTCGTGACCTTCAGCGTGCGGGAGCTCATGCCGGGTCCTCCGCGACGGTCTCGTCCTCGGGCTCGATGCTGCCGGGGTCGTCGAGATCGTCTGCGTAGCCGACGTTGGGGGTGCTCACCGGGCCGGTCGGCGTCGCGCCGGTCACTCGGACCGTCTGGTCGGCTTGGCCGTTGTCGCGGCGGAACACGAGCTCCTCCCACTTCTGCGAGCCGAGCAGGAACGTGATCACGACGCCGCCGACGACGATCATCGCGACGCAGAACACGATCGCCTTCTCGATCGAGTCGATCGCGCCGAGCAGCGCGACGATGACGGCCGCGATGGAGGCGAGGGCGCCGCTCAGGGCGGCGATGCGGTTGGGGGTGTTCATAGGTGAGCCCTTCGGGTTCGGTGGCTGTGGATCGCGACGCCGGTGCCGATGGCGACCGCAAGGGGGATGCCGGACACCAGCGCGAGCGCCGGCGTTGAGAGGACCGCGACGCGGTGCAGGCGAACGCTCACGCGACCGGCACCTTGCCGAGCTGGCGGACTTGGTCCTCGAGGCGCATGACGCGGCCGACGAGCGCCTCAGCGCGTTCCTCCGCGGCCCGCAGGCGGGTGCGGAAGTCGAGCTCCATCTCGTCCTTCGCGGCACGCAGAGAGTCGATCTGGCCGACGACCTGGTCGACGCGGGCGTTCGCGCGATCGGCGTCGGCCTGCGCCTCGCTGAGCGACGTGCGCATGTCGTCCATGCGGCCCTTCCACCACGCCTCGCGCTCGTTCGCGGTCTGCGCCTCGGTGAGCGCCACGTCGGTCGGGCCCTTCCGCCACGACCGGACAGCCTGGAACGCGAGCACCAGCATGGTGCCGAACGCGGCGAACCCTGCGAGGTAGTCCCCGATGGCGCTAGCAGCGAGGAACAGCATCAACGGCGACGGCGGGGTGGAGCCGCGATCTCGGCGAGCCACCACGGCACCAGTGCGCGGTGCCGCAGAACGAACGACCTGTTCATGACGAGCAATGCGACGGCGTAGTAGACGGCCATCGTCAGAACGGCGGCGCCCTTGAACTCGATGTACAGCGCCAGGCCGTTGAGGCCGAGCATCAGCGACAGCACAATCGCGCCGCGTGACGCGGGGATCGGCTTACGTAGCGTGATCGACACCACGATCACCGCGCAAGCCGCCACGATGATCGCGACGTACAGGTCGGTGGCGTGGCTGCTGATGATCTTCGCGATTGTCAGGCGCTCAACGCCATCGCGAGTGATCAGGCCGACGATGCCGGCGATGCCGATGAGCATTGCGACGTACGCGTCGGGCCAGACGCTCGAGGCGGCGAGGCGGATGCGTCGCCATGCGGTCGATTCGACGGCGGCGTCCTGGACCGCGCGGGCGGTCTGCAGCGGGATCACGGCCGCCATCCCTTCGTGGTCGGCGACGTGAAGCCGGCGATGCGCGCGATGTCGGTGACACGTCGGCCTTCTGCGGTGGAGGACACCATCGCGGCGACGACGCACATCCCGAGGACGGCGTGGCCGCCGGCTATTGCTGCCGCGGGGCCGCGGGGGATGTCCCACCCGAACCCGTACGCGACGACCGGAACGGCGAGCGCGATCGTGACGATGCCCCAGAGGAGGACTGCCCACCGGCGGTACAGGAACGCCATGCGGGCGCAGAAGATGCCTTCGCCGATCCGCGCGAAGGCGAAGAAGACGAGGAGCGCGTCGATGATCACGACTTGGTCCAGCCCGCAAGCAGCTTCATCGGCGGAACGGGCTCGGAACCGTCCGCGGCCTTCGTGGTGATCGTGACCCCGTCGCCGTGTTGCTTGGCGGTCAGCGTGACGTCACCGACCGGCCACGATGCTTCGAGGTTCGTTGCGCCAGCGTCCTCGAGCTTCGACAAGCGCGAGCCAGCCTGGTCAAGTGCAGCGATCAGCCACGCGCGGGAGGTCATCGACGGGAGAGACATCAGAACTCCTGGACGGGACGCAGCTGCACATAGGCGTCCGCGATATCGACGCCGGCCTCGCCGGTTTCGGGGTAGTTGAGCATCCGGGCAGTAAGCGACACGACCTGGTTCGCTGTGAGCGTTCGCCGAATGGATCGGTGCCCGGAGCCGAACGGAAGCGGGTCGACGCTGCTAACGCCCCTACCGATCGCCTCGACCTGCACCGCTCCACTTAGCGTGCCGTCGATCGAAACGACCGCACCCGCCGACACCGCGAGCTGCCGGGATCGGATAGTTGCCGATACCTCGATGTCGAACTGCCCGGCGTAAGGCGCAGCGACAGTCGGCTGCGCGGAGGCCCCGCCCTCCCCAGCCCACGCGAACACGCTGGAGCTAGTCAGGGCAGTGATCGAACCAGTGGCGGATCGGCGAGTCCACGTGGTGATCAAGCGCCAGTCGGCACCGGTGTCCTGGTACCAGAGCTTGCGGTCGGTGGCGAAGTACAGCCGGTCCTCTACGCCGGCGTCCGGGCGGTTCGCGAAGGTGCCCCGCGAACGGGGAAGCATCAGGCCGTCGAGCTGATTCGTCAGCGTGGCGAAGTCCGCGGGGACGTTCGCCGGGTCGCTGCCGACGGGCCTGGTCAGCCCGAGGCGGGTGGTGTTCGACGGCACCCCCAGAGGGTCGCCCGCCAGGCCCACGCGATCACGCGGGCCATGCGGTGCGCGGGGTCGGTCTATGGGGTCAGGATGTCCGCGTAGTTCGTGTTTCCGGTCAGAAGCGCCCCATACGTCGGGTAGATGGGCGGCACGTCGTCGTAGTCGCGCTCGTCAGCCAGGCCGGTGTGCAGCACCACCCACGCCGGCTTGACCGCGCGGCCGGCGGCAAACAGGTCCTCGGGCGTGAAGTCGGGGTGGATGTCCGACGACCGGGGTCGCACCTGCAGGTGGTACGCGCTGTCCGTCGTGGGGTCGGCCGGGTTGTAGCGGTCGCGGACGACAACGCGCTTCGCGCCCACCATCATCGCCTTCATCGCTTCGACGATCGCCGCGGTAGTGCCGCGCTCGAGGCGGGGACGACGGGCAACCCGGGCACGGATCGCCGCGACTACGGCCGGAGGTACGGAGGGCCCGACGTCCTGCGGGTGCACGGTCTCGCCGTAGAACTGAGCCGCCCACGGAAGGAACTCCGGCCTGCACGTTGCCGGGTCAGCGGCGACGATCCATCCCGGACGGCCGGCGTCGTCCTCACGCGCGACGTGCTCGAGCTCGTCCCACATCGACGCCTTCGCGTCGACAAGGGCAGCCAGGAGAAACCCGCCGTCGCTGTCGCGGTCGGTCTGAGCGCCGAGCCGCTTGTATCGCTCGGCGGCGAGCGGCCGCATGCCCCACGGCGGCTGACGGATGCTCACCGGTCGAGCACCGTGATCGTCACCGTGCCGGGCAGCGGAAGCGGGAGCAGCCCTTCGAGCTCGAGGTCGGCGTTGACGCCGTTGATCGTCACCGACGTGCGGGCCCTGTCGACGCCGGTGACGGTGCCGAGCCGCTCGATGACCTCGGCGATGTAGACGCCGGTGGTCTGCGCCCAGCGGGGCGGACTGTCGCCGCCCTCTTCTCCCGGCCGAGGCGGCTCGCCCCAACGGGCCGGCGACAGGTAGGAAGTCACGACGTCCTGCGCAAGGGCAGCGATGACGTCGTGGTCGTAGCCCGGCCACGCCAGAACGGTCGCCGCGACGTTCACGGTCGTGTAGTCCGCCGTGACCACGTGCGCCTCGATCGTCGACGTGAGTGCGGCGTCGAGCAGCGCCTGGGCGGCTGCGACGACAGGGCCGGGCGGGGCTGTGCCGTCGGCGGCTCGGATGCCGACCGTGAAGTGGCCAGCCGCAACGGTGTCAAGGGGCGGGCCGGGGTCGGTGTTCTCGAGGCAGAGCGCCGCCTCGACACCTGGAACCTTCAGGGCGACGAACTCGGCGATGTCTGCAGCGGCGATCGGGCGGGGCGCCATGATGCGCGCGAGGCGTACGAGTCGGCCGAGGTGCGCGTACCGATCCTCCTCTTCAAGAGCGCCGGCCAGCGGACCGTCGAGCTCGGCGGCTACGCCGAACGGGAACTGCTCAAGGCCGAGAAGGTCCCCGGACGTGCCGTTGACGGCCGTGCCGACCTGCAGCGTCTGCACGGGGACTCCGGTGATCTCGGTCGTGCCGATGCTTGCGGCGTGGGCGCCGAGCGTCTGGATCGACACCGGCTCGCCGTCGGGACCGATCCCCTCAAGGATTGTGCCGTCAGGCACGGTGACCGCGGTCGCGCCGGAGACGAGCAGTGTCGCGGTGCCCGTGGCGGGCGTTGCGAGACGACGGGGCTCCTGCAGCAGGCGGGTGAGGACGTCGATGACGATCTCCTCGGCCACGGTCAGGGCGAGCTGCGCGACGTCGGCCGCGGTCTGCGCGTCCGTCTCCACGTCCCACTCAAGCAGCGAGCCGGGGGCCAGAGTGATGTTCGGGAAGCGGTCAGCGAGCGTGTCCCGGGCGCGCTGGACGAGCATCTCGGGGTCGGCCTCGAACGGGCCGGCGACGAAGTCTTCTTCGGCCATCAGGCGGTACCGGTGACGCGGACGCCGACGATGGCTCCGGTGTCGGGGTCGGCGACGGCATCCCACTCAGCACGGTCTTCGAACTGGTCGAGAACGTCGGCGATCTCGTCGGCGTCGACGCTGGTGCCGAAGCGCGGGTCGGTGATGCCGAGCTCGGGATTCTCGATGCGCAGGCCGATGCGGGTCAGCAGGATCGCCCGTGTGCACTGGCGAACCTCGGCGAGGCTGTCCTGCGGGACGGTGGCGAACGTCCCGACCCCGGTCTCGGGGTCGGCGGTCGCAGGGTCAAGTCGCAGCGGGATGGCGGGGTGTCCGGGGTCGGCCATGAGGTGGCTCAGGCGGGGTGCCAGGCGAGCACGAACAGCTTCCCGCTGTCGGCGCGCTGGACCCACACGGTGTCGCCGGGCGCGGGGTCGGTGGCACCGCGAGGCGCCCAGCCGGGCACCTCGTGTGTGCGGCGGCGGCCGTACGCGTTGAGGGTCACGACGAGCAACGTGTCGGGGTCTGCCGGCGCAACGTCGACGGTGCCCTCCATGGGCCTGACGGGGGCAGTCTGCTGCCGGTCCAGCGCGGCCTCGTTCGGTTCGGGCATGCTCAGTTCTTCCTGACGCCGACGTGGATGTGGCCCATGTGCCCGCCGTACTCCGGGGTGCGCCAGATGATCTGCACGCGGTAGCCGCGCCACTGGAACGTGTCGACGATCTTGCGCTTGCCAGTGCCGTAGTCGCGGCCGAACGCTCGGCCGAGCGCCGCGACGCCCGCGTCAAGGCTGCTGGACGGCGGCCCGTACAGCAGGTCGATACCGCGAACCCCGATGTCTCGGGCCGCCTGCCCAGAGTCGTTGCTTGCGTGATCGGAACGGTTGCCGGAGGTCGTGGTAGAGCCGCCACGGAAGCTGGACCCGACGTAGACACGCGACCCGCCAGCGCGGGCAGCAAGGCGGGCTGCCTGGTCGACGATGCCTTTCGCCCCTCCGGTGGTGGTGATGTCGCCTGCGGCCCCGCGAGCAGACTGGCCGCCGCCGGGCTCCGCCGAGGACGACGTGGTGGTGGTCGTGGTCTTCGTCTCGTTGGCAGGCTCGAGCTTGCGGGACTGCGGCCGAGCGAGCGAGACGGTGCACCGCAGAGCCATGCGGCCGCGGCCGATGTCGATGGGTCGAGCGAGGTCGCTGGTGACCGACGAGATGAGCCAGCGACCAGACCCGGGGCCCTCGCTCTCGATCGTGGCGACCTGTCCGGGTTCAGGGAGGCGGTCGGCGATGATCTCTGCCGTCGCTTCCTGGGCGGTGTGCCGGACTTCCCACTTCCAGTCGGGGCCCCTCAGGACTGCGGGGTGCTCCCGGCGGATGCGGAGGCCCACGGCTGCGGTGGCGAGTTCGCCGTCGGACGCGTAGACGCCGGCGTTGGCGAAGACCCAGTGGCGCCATCCGACCTCCCCGGCAAGGCGGTTCGCACAGGTGAGCGCGTCCTCCTTCTTGCCGTCCTGCCCAAGCTCGAACTCGTAGGCGATCTCCCGCGTCTCGGACGTTGTGGTGGACCGCGACGAGGATTCGCTGGCGCCGCCTTGGCCGCCAGCCTTCAGCCATGCGTCGACGGTCTTCGTGGCCTCGTCCTCCCACCGGTAGTAGCCGCCGACCGAGACCTGCACGGCGGTGATCATCCGGTCGAGGTTGCCCGCACCGTTGCGTAGCGACCCGTGCTTCTGCTTCCAGCCGGCCTGGCCGCCGCGTCCGCCGGTCAGGAACATGCGGCAGGACCCGGTCGCGGTACGCCGGACCGACTCAGGGCCCCAAGGGGCGCGCTGCTGGAAGAAGCCGCGGGAGTCGGGGCCGGCGGTGTCGCCGTGGTTCAGGGGCCGCATGACGGACTCCTGTGTGGCGCACATGATCGTGGCGATCGTGACCCGGCGCGAGCAGTTCAGGCGGGCGCACTCGGTGAGGATGTCGACGATCGCGCGGATCTGCGTGTCGTCCGCTCGGACGCCCTTGACGGTGGGGCGCTTCGATGCGGGCCAGCCGCGCCCGGTCGACCGGGCAGCGCTCGACGTCGCGCTACTGTCCGTCGATGTCGTCGGCCGCGAGCTCTTAGCTTCGCGCTGGGCGTCGAACAGCTCAGGGACGAAGAGGTCGCTGCCGCCGCCGGTGCGGTCGTACATCCGCCAGATGAATGCAGCGCGATTGACGCGGCCCCGGACCGCACGCATCGGGCGGGTGTTGCGCCGCAGCCACGCGCCAAGACGGTCCTCAAGGGCGATCGTCCAGCCGGTGTCCGACGGCTGCAGGCCCATCAGGCGCCACCAGATGCCGCCGACCTCGACGTCGATGTTGTCGTCCAACAGCAGGTCGTCCTCCCGGTCGAACAATCGGCCGGCGGACACGAGCGTCCGCTCTGGGTCGGACACCTCGAGCGTGAGGACGGCGGCGCCGGTGCGGGTCGCGGTGATCGGGGCGGACGTGACGCGGTCGGTGATGTCCGCAGACGCGTAGCTGCCGACGAGCACGACCTTGTTCAGCGCGGCAGCGGTCACGCCGGTGTCCGAACGCGGCCTGATCCAGGGCCCGGGCTGCAGGCTCCTGGGGACCGACTTCGCGACGACCGCGCGGTTCTTGACTTTGCTGGCCATCAGGCGCGGGGCAACTTCAGCATCCGGGGCCGGCCGGGCTTGCGGGGGTCCTTGATCGGCGGCTTTTGCAGCTTCGCGATCTCGCTCCACCGAGTCGGGTTGCCAAGCGTGCGGGCAGCGAACTCCTGCAGCGTCTCGTCGGCGAGAAGCTTCGCGGTGGGGTGCTTGACACGCTTACCGTTCTTCGTGCGGTACTTCGACCGGCCGCCCTTGTCGACATCGATCGCGTCGAGGTCGGGGGGCTCGCCGAGCGTGATGACGAGGTGCTGCCGGATCAGCCGGTTGTTCGTGTAAAGCGAGTCGCCCCACGACACGTCATCGATGACCCAGCGTGTCAGCGGAAGCGGAGGGACCTGGCCGAACACCTCGAGCTGGCGCGGGCCGCGGAACCCGCCGCCCGGAGTGGCGGTGCCGGTGCCGATGGACTGCAGGCGCTTGACCTGATCCGTGACCGTGGTGGCGCCCTTGAGCAGGATGACGGGCAGCGCCAGTTTGGCCTCGGGGTTCGCGGCCCAGTACCGCACCGCACGCTTGCGCGGGACGGGCAGCGACTCCCAGCCCCCGAAGTCCCCGGACAGGGACGGCGGCTCAGTGTCAAGCAGCATCGTCAGCGACACCTGGTCGAAGACTGCGCGCAGCATCACGTGTCCGTCGGGGACATCGGGCTTCATACCGTCACGCCGTTCTGGGTGTCGATGGCGATCTCGGCCATGGCCTCGGCGAGCTGCCTCTTGCTGATCTCGACCTTGACGGTGACGGGCTGCAGCAGCCGCTCTCCGAGAGGTGTGGGTGCGGGACCACGGCCACTGCTTGCGGCTGGCGCCCGCTGGTTGGGGCTGAGCGGCTGCACCCTGACCGAGCCATCCGCACGGACTGTGTTGAGTTCGGGGCCGGCCTCGCCGGTCACGAACGACCCCATGCCGCGGACCGTGCCGCCCTCGGCGAGCAGCGGGATGTCCGGCACCCCGATCGTGCCGCCGCCGATCGCGCCGAGCGGACCGAGGTCGACCTTCGGCACGGTGAACTCGAGGCCGTTCCACTTGCCGATGATCCAGTTCAGGGCGTTGCGGAACCCGTTCTTGATGCCGTCCCACAGGCCGCTGACCGCAGACCCGACCTTGCCCGGCAGGGAGCCGAGGAAGCCGACCATCGACATGAACTTGTCGCGCACCCAGCCGACGACGCTCGTGACGGTGCTCTTGATCTTCCCGAAGTTCGAGACAATGAGGATGATCGCGCCGCCGATCGGGCCTGTGAGAAGCCCGATGACCAACTTCCAGTTCTCTGCGATCCAAGACCCGACGGACTTCAGGATGCGCCACGCTCCGTCGACGGCGTTCCGGAAACCTTCGAAGCGCTTGTAGGCGTAGATGAGGGCGGTGCCGACTGCGATGACCGCCACCACGATCAGCGTGAGTGGATTGAGCGAAAGGGCGAACATCGCGACGCCGAGCGCCGTGAGGCCGATCGTGATTGCGGTGATCGCAGGACCCAAGGCGCCCACGCGCTGCAGCTCCGTGACGACCGCCGAGATGATCTTCGCCGCGAACGCGAAGACGGTGCCGACGACCTCACCGAACGTCTGCAGACCGCCCGACGCCACGATGGCCTCGAAAGCCTTCGCGATGTCTTTCATCCCGGACGTCACGCCAGGCAGCGCGCCGTCTGCGATCTGGTCCAGGCCGCCCATCAGCGCCGCGAAGACCGGCGCCAGGGCGCGGACCACACCCGCAAGGGTGCCGAACACGTCGGCGAGAGTCTGGAACGCCCACGCGATGCCGCCGTCGATGGTGGCCCGCGACACGCCCTCGAGCTGCGTGGTCAGCCACTGCAGCCCGTCGATGAGGTACGGCATCGCGGCGGTCGCGATCAGCAGGAAGATCCGGAACAGCTGCAGCAGAGCGGGCAGCAGCACGGGCACGAGGTCCGCGACCGCGGCGATCAGCCCGTTGATCTCGGGGCCCATGCCAGCGAGACCGGTAGCGGCCTGGGAGATCGAGGTGCCGATGACGCTGCCGAGCGACTTGAACGCCGGCGCGATCTCGCGCACCAACGTGCCGATCGGTCCGAGCGCCTTCGCCAGCCCCTGGAACACGGGGTCGAATGCCGGGCCGAGCTCGTCCGACAGCAGCGTCTTGAACTCGCCGAACCGGTTCTTCAGCTCGTTGGCGGTGCTGCCGCCGACGTCGGCCATCTGCTCGAAGCGCTTCGTGGCACCCATCGCGAACCCGGCCAGCACCGCACCGGCGCCGAGCGCAGCGATACCCAGCGCGCCAAGCGCGATGATGCCCGCGCCGGTCGCCTGCACCAGAAGGCCGATGCCCTGCGCGCCGGCGGTGATCGCGCACACCACGGCCAGGGCCTTCAGGCCGCGGCCGACATTCAGCGACCCGCGCTGCATGTCCGCGAACGGCCGGCGGGTACCGTCGGCGCTCTTGCCGAGCCGATCGACCGAATCGCCGGACTCGTCCATGTCCTTCCGGAACCGGCGTGCCCCGATGACCTTCAGCCGCGCGACGATCGTCTCGCCCATCAGGTGCTCCCCGGCTGCTTGCCGTTCATCGCCTGCGACAGGTAGACGGCCTCACGCTTCGCGCGATCGTCGACGGCCCGCACCGCGCCCGTCACGACGACACGGGCGACCGCCCGCTCGAGCGGGTCGCCGTGCAGCAGCGCCGTGACCTGCGAATCGAGTCCGAGAGATGCGGCCTGTTCGACCACACGCAGCTCCCCCGGACTCAGGACCCCGGGTCGATGGACTCCGCGACGAGCTCGCCGGCATCGTTGAGGGTCTGGTCCACCGCCCCGGTGACGACGAGGGACGTGTCGGCCATCCACCGGCCGACCTCGTTCGCGAACGCCGCGAGCGCCGTCTCGTTGACCTGACGGGCCGGGCCCTCCTGGAACAGCGCCAGCAGCCCCTGCCGGGCCGACGACACCCGGACGGGCAGGAACTCGCCGACGTCGGTCAGCGTCGCGCGGCGCCCGTCGGTCAGGAGCTCGGCGGGGTCGCCGGTCTCCGGGTCGTAGAACGACAGGCCCTTGTGCGCCAAGCCGAGCAGGTCCGCGATGACCTTCGACATGTCGCTGCGGTCGCCGCGCGTCGACGCGCGCAGCTGCTTCGCGTCGCGCGGCGACAGCAGACCGAACTCGATGAGCAGCTCGCCGCCCCAGCCGGGCAGCTCCATGATCAGCTGCTTGACCTCGAGGCGCTGAACGTACGCCGCGCGGATGCGCTCGAACGGGCTGTCGGCCTGCGACACCGACGGCTCCTTGATGTCGTCGGCGCCCTGCACCTGGCGGACCTCGACGTCGGCCGGCTCGCCCGGCGCCAGGATCGGCTCGTCGTCGGTCTCGTCGTCGAAGCGGATGATGTCGTCGCCGTCGCTCACGAGGTCGGCAGCCCGGACGGCGTGTACGCCACGGTGAGCGTCTGCGCGTTGGACTCCGTCGCGTCGGACTCGGCCTCCTGGAACGAGCCGACGAACCCGGCGTGCTTGCGCGACATGACGACGCCGCGGCCCGGCGACCGGTACACGTCGACGATCGAGATCGGCGCCTTCTCCGCGGCGGCCTGCGTCAGCACGTCGAGCTTCCAGCCGTCGGTGTCCGGATCGAACGTGAACTCGAGCGACCCGTCGTCGACGCCGGGCTTGGCGTACAGGACGCGCCACCCGGTGTTGCCTCCGGGGTAGTGCGCGCCGCCCTCGTTCTTCACCTCGCCCGGGCTGTGCTTGTCGGCGATGCCGAGGTCGCGGGTCTGGCCGCCAACGATGACGGACACCGCGACGTCGCGGTTCTGGCTGGATGCGAGCAGCGTGGACATGCCGGGGCTCCTAGAGGCGGTCGCGGACGGCGACGGCGGTGAACTCGATGACGACCATGCGCACCGACGGGGACGTCCGCAGCGACAGCTGGACGCGGACCTTGCCGGCCTCGATCTCGGCCGACGTCGACGTGATCGTCACGCTGTAGCCGCGGTCGCCGTCGACGGAGAACAGGCCCGACAGCGGCTCCTCGCTGTAGGGCTTACAGACGTTCTCGACGACGCCGCGGATCGTCTCGAGGCGAACGCCGTCGCCGTCGAGGGCGGTGAACAGGTACGTGCGAACCGCCGCACGGGCCTGGTCGATGATCGCCATGATCGTGCGGTGACCGGAGGCGAAGTAGTACTGCGGCCACCGCTGCGGGTCGACGACCGTGATCGCGTCCATCGCGCACACGCCCTCCGGCTCCTTGCGGATGACGGTGATGCCGGCGTCGGCGAGGAGATCCCAGTCCGCGTCGGTCGGGACGCGCGTGACGTCGATCGAGATGTTCGACGTGACCTGCGGGCCGGCGGCCGCGCGGGCATGGCGCTGCGGGTGGTTGCGGTCGGTGCGCGCCAGGCGACCGGCCTGGCCGGCGGACGGCGGCACGTTCACGTTGACGTACGGGCCGATCGTGACGACCTCCCACGGCCACAGCAGCTGGCCGTACCGGCCGGCCTTCTCGCTGTCGAGGGCACGAACCGACGCGGCGGTCGCGACGAGCGTGGCGGTGTCGGCGATGTCGGGCAGGTCGGCGAGGACGTGCCGGCCGAACGTGCGGCCGTGACGGAACAGCGCCTCGCGGACGAGCGCGGACGTGTAGCCGGGCGCGGCGATGGTGCCCGGGCCGAGGCTGCGGCCGAACAGGCCGAGGGCCGTGACGACGTTCGCGTCGGTGACGGCGGCGTCGGCGGACACGCCGCCGGCCATCGCGATCGGGGTGTTCGCCTGGGTGACGGTCGGAGGCCACGCGGCGCTGCCCGCCTCGACGCGGATCAGGCCGGGGGTTGCGAGGCGCGCGATGGCCTCCTGGGTGCTGCCGGCCTCGACGGTGACCTTCGTGACGCCGGACTCCTTCAGCGTCAGCAGCACGCGGCCGGCGGACCCCGCAGCGACCGCGAGCGTCAGGCTGTTCGCCCAAGCGCCCGGGCCGTCGGCCTCGAGCTTCAGGACCGGCGCGTTGCCGGCGCCGGGCACGTCGGCCTTCGCGGTCGTGGCGGTCGCGTCGGCGGGGCGGACGACGAACGCGCGGCCGCCCTTCTCGCCGCAGTCGGCGAAGTACGACAGCAGCGACCGGACGAGGTGGCTGCCGCCGAACGGCTCGCCGACCCAGTAGGCGATCTCGGCCGGCGACGTCAGCTCGATCGGACGGTCGACCGGGCCGCGGAGCGCGGGCCCGACGAACATGGCCGTGTCGACCTCGCCCGCCTGGCGGCTGCCGCCAGCGCGGCGCTCACCTTCGATGACGGGAACTCCGGGGGCGGGCATCAGGTCGTCTCCTTCGAGGCGCGCGTCTTCTTGACGGGCACCAGCTCACGCAGCCGGCCGGCAGCGATGAGCGCCTGGATCAGCGGCGAGTCGTTCACAGAAC